>NZ_CAXUNQ010000026.1:0-59153 GCF_964252615.1 uncultured Bradyrhizobium sp. | reverse complement strand
CGCCCCGGGGAGCGCGATATTGCAAGACGCCGCACCACACGCTGCGTCAACCGCGAGGCTTGACCCGCGTATCCGTCGCTCTTCGAAAGGCTTTTGCGAAGCAGGATGGATTGCCGGGACAAGCCCGGCCATGACGACCTCCCCCGTGTCCCGGGCGCGATGCGGCATTCTTCATGCCGCTTCGCAGAACCGGGACCCCGGTTTCTTCGCGTCGCAACAACCGGGACCCCGGCTCTGCAGCGCACCGCTCCGCAAGGGCTGCGCGCTGCGCTGCGTCCGGGGAACGCGCCCCGGGGAGCGCGATATTGCAAGACGCCGCACCACACGCTGCGTCAACCGCGGGCTAGACCCGTGTATCCATCGCTCTTCGAAAAAGGCTTTTGCGAAGCAGGATGGATTGCCGGGTCGAGCCCGGCAACGACGGCCTTCCGTCCGGGCAATGACGACCTTCCGTAACTCCGGGCTGACCGAGATTACACCAGATTCGAAGATTACTCATTCCCCGCATGCGCGGAGACGACAGCGATCAGAACTTCAGCACCCGCGATCCCGCAAGCGCACCGATTGCGGTAACCAGCAACGTCGCAAGTGTGTACCAGGTCGCCACGAACAGCGGTGAATCATCGGTGCAATGCGCGGCATATAGCGTCGCCGCCAGCCCCGCCGACAGCAAGCCGGCAAAGGCGCCGGCAACCGCAGGACGCGTTGGCGCGCCATGGCGCAAGCCGATCAGCGCCGCCGCGAGCAGCGGCAGCGCGAGCAGCGGGATCGCGGTCATGCAGACCCGCGAATTGGCTCCGACCAGCCGCGTCATCATCGGCAACCGCTGCGGCATCATCATTTCGCCGCCGATGCCGATGCCGAGCAGGCCGACCGGGATTAGCAGCAGCCACACCCAGCCCTGCGTCGAGACCTCCGGCCGCGACAGATGCACGGCAATCGCGGTGGCGGGCACGGCCAGCGCTAGCGCCACCAGGAATTTCAAGTCGAACAACGGACTGCGCATCGCCGTCATCACATCGGGACGGACGCCCAGTTCCATGACGAACATCGCAAACGACAGCGGCGCCGCGGCCAGCAGCGCCAGCGCCAGCACCAGCGCGACCGGCCATTGGCGATGGCCGTTATCAGCGGCGAGAGTTTGAATGAGTCGCTCGGTGTCCATTCTCATTCTTTCCGCAGTTTGGCGGTGAGGTTTGCCAGCCCGCGATGCAGCGCCACCCGCACCGCGCCCTCGCTCATCGACAGTTTTGCCGCCGTCGCCTTGATCGACGCGCTGTCCACTGCGATCGATCGCAGCACATCGCGCTGGCGCGCCGGCAGGCTTTCGAGATGAGCCGCCACCTCCCGCGCCGGCACGGTTTCCTCGACCGGCTCGCTGGGGATAACTTCCCTGAAGTCATCGATATTGACGAACACCCGGCGGCCGCGGCGGCGCAACGCGTCGATCAGCTTGTTGCGCGCGATCGCGAACAGCCACGGCGCGAACGGGGCGCCGGCGTCCCAGGTATGCCGCTTCAGATGCACTGCCAGTAAGATGTCCTGCACGATGTCCTCGGATTGATCGACCGGTTGACCTGCCCGCGCCAGCCCGCGCCGCGCGCCGGCCCGCAGCACCGGGGCTATGGCGCCGAGCAGTCGCCGGTACGCCGCGCCGTCGCCCGAAATGGCCAACCGCATCAGGCCGGTCCATTCGTCCTCATGATCGCGCACGTGCGCTCCCGCCTGCAATTCGTTTAAGCTTTCAATTTGTTACGCACCGGGGGCTGGATCACGACATCGTGAAATACGGAATGCGGCAAGCATCTGCAAGCATTGCGAACGACGAATCCAGCGTGTTTCAGCCTCATAGCATGATCGTGCCTTGCCGACATCGGGTCCTCCCGGCAACCAAGCGCCGGTCGATGATTGAACGACCTGCCCGCTTTGCCCGGATCAGCCCGAAGATTCCCTTTTTTTGCCCCGCTGTGGACACGCCGGGAGTTCTCTTTGCCTTCGCAAGCTGAACAAGTGGGGAGATTATCGACATGAACACCAAAGCCAGCGGACGCGCGGCATTGATCCTCGCAGCAGGCCTTCTGCTATGGGTCGCGGGTCCGTTGCAGGCAGCGGAGGATGCCGACGGCGGCGCTACCGCGTCGAAACCCGAAATCGCCGCGGGGCCGCCGGGCGCGCTCAGCAAATTCACCAGCCACAGGTCCCGTCATGGGAAGATCGCATCATCGCACCGTAAATCGGTGAAGGTGGCATCCAGGACCTCGACAAAGGCCTCAAAAAAGCAGGCTGTCGATGCCGAAATCGCGTTGAAGGATAGCGACGATCAACCCGCGCTCCCGCCGTCCATCGCCAATGCGAACGCTCAGCTTGCGGCCGCCGACGTGCCGGCGGACAATGCCGGTTCGGTATCCAGCCAGGCCAGCAACATGCTGCGAACCATGGCCGCTAGGCAGGGCGATTCGGCCGCCTTCCCGCAGCCCCCCGCGCCTGCGGCTGAAGCCGAGGTCGTCGCCGCCGATCAGCTCAACGACGTCGATCGCGCCTTGAGCGAGAGCAAAAGTGAGGAAAAGCCTGCTGCGGCGCCGGCAGCCGCCCCGGCGATGGTCCAAGCCCCGGCGGTGAGCCGAGCCCCGGCGGTCGCCGGCAGCAGCGAAACAGCCTGGGATCAGACCTCGCTGGTCGGGAAAATCTTCATCGCTTTCGGCGGGCTGCTGACGCTGGCGTCGGCGGCGCGGATGTTCATGGCGTAGATTCGCGGCACTTGAAGCGTCACCCGTCAACGGGCAGATTACCGGCTTAGTCAGCGCGGGAACGGCCATGAGCACCTTCGAACATATTCTCGTCGAGAGCAAAGGCGCGGTCGGCGTCCTTACGATCAACCGCCCCAAAATGCTCAATGCGCTGTCGTTCGGCGTATTTCGCGAGATTGCGGCAGCGATCGACGACCTCGAAGCCGACGACAAGATCGGCTGCATCCTGCTCACCGGCAGTGAAAAAGCGTTCGCTGCCGGCGCCGACATCAAGGAGATGCAGCCAAAAACCTTCATCGACATGTTCTCCAGCGATTTCACCGCCATAGGCGGCGACCGCGTCGCCCGATGCCGCAAGCCGACCATCGCCGCCATCTCGGGCTATGCACTCGGCGGCGGCTGCGAACTGGCGATGATGTGCGATATCATGATCTGCAGCGACACCGCGAAATTCGGCCAGCCGGAAATCACGCTCGGCACCATTCCCGGCATCGGCGGCACCCAGCGGCTCACCCGCACCATCGGCAAATCCAAGACGATGGATCTCTGCCTCACCGGCCGCATGATGGATGCCGCGGAGGCGGAGCGCTCCGGCCTCGTCAGCCGCGTCGTGCCGGCGGACAGATTGATGGAGGAAGCGCTGGCGATGGCCGAGAAGATCGCCGGCATGTCGCATCCCGCGGCCGCCATGGCCAAGCGCGCGATCAACCGCGCGTTCGAGACACCGCTGGCCGAAGGACTGAATGTCGAGCGCGACCTGTTCCGCTCCACTTTCGCGCTGGAAGACCGCTCCGAAGGCATGGCCGCCTTCATCGAGAAGCGCAAACCGGTGAACAAGAACAGATAGTCACCGCTTCGAACCGAGGAAGAGCTGCGCGGCTGGCGCGGGGACGCCGCGGATTCTCGTTCAAACAACCTGCCATCGATCAACGACGAATGCGTTGTGAAACAGGACCTCGGGTTGACAAGTCACACCTGACAGAAATGCACCGGTTTCCGCGCCGGATGGTTTGCGCAGGCGGTCAACGCCCTCTAAACAGAAAGAGCCGTCGGCGGGGGCAGATGGCCGGGTTTGTTGCGGGATCAAATGGTTGGGCGTGCCGATAGCATTGGCCACGTGGGAAGGCGCGTGCTTCGATCGGGCATGGGCTTTGGCGTAGCCATCTGCCTCGGTTTTTCAGGCGGCATCGCGCAGGCCGAAGGTCTCCCCGAAGCCCTGGCCAAGGCGTATCAAACCAATCCGCAACTCAACGCGGAACGCGCGCGGCAGCGCGGCACCGACGAGAACGTGCCGCAGGCCTTGGCCGGGTACCGGCCGCAGATCGTTGCCAGTCTTGGCGGCGGGTTGCAGGCGGTTCGCGACCTCCTGCCCAATAACACGGTCCAGACGACGGCCCTGAAACCATGGACGATCGGGATCACGGTGACGCAGACGCTGTTCAACGGCTTCAAGACCGCCAACAGCGTGCGCGTGGCGGAACTTCAGGTGCAATCCGGCCGTGAGGCGCTGCGCAATGTCGGCCAGGGCGTGCTGCTCGACGCCGTCACCGCTTATACCAACGTGCTGGCCAACCAATCGCTGGTGGAAGCGCAGCGCGCCAATGTTGCATTCCTGCGCGAAACCCAAGGCATCGTGCAAAAGCGCCTGAATGCAGGCGACGTGACGCCGACGGATACCTCGCAGGCCGAAGCGCGGCTGAACCGCGGCTTGGCTGATCTCAATGCCGTCGAAGTCAATCTGGCCATCAGTCAGGCGACCTACGCGCAGGTGATCGGTAATCCGCCAGGGCGCCTGAACCCGGCCGAGCCGGTGGACCGCTATCTGCCACGCAGCCGCGACGATGCTACGGCGCTGGCTTTCAAGGGACATCCCGCCGTTCTCGCCGCCGGCTTCGACGTCGACGTGGCAACGACGTCGATCAACGTTGCCGAAAGCAGCCTTTATCCGACGGTCACGCTCCAGGGCAGCGCCAGCAGGAGTAGGGATTCAGATCAGACGCTTGGAACGTTCGGTACCGACCAGGCCTCGGTGATCGGCCAAGTCACCGCGCCGATCTACGACGGCGGCACGGCCGCCTCGCAAACCCGGCAGGCCAAGGAAGTCGCGACGCAGAGCAGGCTCGTGCTCGACCAGGTTCGCAATCAGGCGCGCACCGCCGCCACCGGCGCATGGGTCGCGCATGAAGGCGCCAAGATCGCGGTGAGCGCGTCCGAGTCCGAGGTCCGCGCCGCCGGTGTCGCCCTGCAGGGCGTGCAGAAAGAAGCGCAGGGCGGCCAGCGCACCACCCTCGACGTGCTCAACTCGCAGCAGGAACTGACATCCGCCAAAGCCCGGCTGATCGGCGCGCAACGCGACCGCGTGATCGCGTCCTACACCCTGCTCAGCGCGATCGGAAAACTCGACGTGAAGACCTTGGGACTGAACACGCCGGATTATCTGCCCGAAGTGCACTACCACCAGGTGCGCGACGCCTGGCACGGCCTGCGCACGCCGTCAGGGCGATAGACGGCGTCGTCATTACGCGGAGCGATGCGGCGAAGCAATCGGTTGCTGCCGCTGGATTGCTTCGCTGCGCTCGCCGTGATGCTTGGCCCCAAGGCAAAACTACAAAATAAAAGCCCGTTCCCGCGCCTTGATGATGGCGACCACCGTATCGTTGACCGGCGTCGGCACGCCAAGCGGCTTGCCGAGCCGCGGGATCGATCCGTTGATGGCATCGACCTCGCAGCGCCGGCCGGCGTTGTAATCCAGCAGCATCGACGGCTTTGCCCCGGGAATCTTGCCGCCGAGTTTTCGGATGTGCTCGATGGGATCGCCGACGTCCAGTCTTACGCCCGAAGCTTTAGCCACGGCGATGGCCTCCTCGGCACAGCCTCGCGCTACGCTCCAGGCGTCGCGATCCTCAAGGATTTCGCCGACCGTCAGACCGGTGGTGCAGGAGGTTGCGGAAAATGCCACGTTCATGATCAGCTTTTCCCACACCATCTGCGTCACGTCGTCAAACAGCGCGACCTTGAAACCGGCGGACTCCCAGATTTTTGCCGAGGCCTGCAGCAGTTGCTTCGGCAGGCCGGCAAACGCACCGAAGCGGATCATCTCCATGCCGTTATGATGGACGTGGCCGGGTGCGCGGACGGAGGCGCCGAAGCCGCCGACCACGCCGATGGCAATGCGGTCCGCGCCGAGGATGGGAGCGGCGATCTCCGGCGAGCCGAGGCCGTTCTGAATGGTCTGCACAATGGTGCCGGGTCCCAATAGCGGCACGCAGGAATTCGCCGCAGCCTCCACATCGAACGCCTTGGTGGCGATGATGACGAGGTCGCAGGGGCCGATGCCGTCGGTGGTGGTCGAGGCGTGGATCGGCACGGTGCGGTCGCCGCTGGCACCTTCGCAGCGCAAGCCCTTGGCCGCCATCGCCTCGGCATGGTCGGGCCACAGCGTGACGGCGTGAACCTCATGACCCGCGTCGACCATCAGCGCGGCGTAGACCGAGCCCATCGCACCGCAGCCGACGATTGCAATCTTGGCCATGTCGAGTCTCCCATGTTGGCGCCACTGCGAGGAGCAAAGCGACGAAGCAATCCAGTCTTTCCGGAGGCCTCTGATTGCTTCGCATCGCTCGATGACGAGGCGGATCCTTTGTTTATCTCGCCCGGCGCGAGAAAACAGAGATAAGCACCGGCAGCGTTACCAGAATGACCAGCGGCGCCAGCATCATGCCGGTGACGACCACCACCGCCAGCGGTTTTTGCACCTGCGATCCGATGCCCTCCGAGAGCGCTGCCGGCAACAGCCCGACGCCGGCGACCACGCAGGTCATCAGCACGGGCCGCAACTGCAATTCCCCGGTGCGGATCACCGCCCTCGCCCGGTCGTAACCCTCCTCGATCAGCTGATTAAATTGCGACAGGATGATGATGCCGTCCATCACCGCGATGCCGAACAGCGCGATGAATCCGATTGCCGCCGACACGCTGAACGGAATACCCGATATCAGAAGCCCAAGTACACCGCCGAAGATCGCCATCGGGATGACGCTCATCGCGAGCATGGTATCGAGCATCGAACCGAAGTTGAACCACAGCAGCACCGCAATCAGCGCAAGGCTGATGGGCACCACGATCGACAGCCGCTTGATGGCGTCCTGTAGATTGCCGAATTCGCCGACCCACTCGACCCGCGATCCCGGCGGCAGGTGGACTTGCGCCGCGACCTTGTCCTGCGCCTCCTTGATGGCGCTGCCGAGGTCACGCTCGCGCACCGAGAACTTGATCGGCAGATAGCGTTCTTGTTGTTCGCGATAAATATAGGCAGCTCCCGAAATCAGCTGGATCGACGCCACTTCACTCAAGGGAATCTGCGAGATCGCGCCATTCGGACCGGGCGTGCCGATGCGCAGGTTCTGGATCGCCTCGGCGCTGCGGCGATATTCGGGCGCCAGCCGTACGATGATCGGGAAATGCCGGTCGCTTCCGGGCTCGTAGAGATCGCCGGCGCTGTCGCCGCCGATGGCGACACGGATGGTGGCGTTGATATCGCCCGGCGACAGCCCATAGCGCGCGGCGCGGGCGCGGTCGATATCGATCTGAATAGTGGGCTGGCCGAGGGAGGTGAATACCGAAAGGTCGGTGACGCCCTGCACGGTTGCCAGAACCGACTTGATCTTGTTGGCGGTGTCGGTGAGCGCCTGCAGGTCGTTGCCGTAGAGCTTGATGGAGTTTTCCCCCTTCACGCCGGAGACCGCCTCGGCGACGTTGTCCTGCAGATATTGCGAGAAATTGAACTCCACGCCGGGAAATTTGTGCTGAAGCTGCGCCAGCAATTGCGAGGTCAGTTCATCCTTGTCGTGCGTGCCGGGCCAGTCGCCGACCGGTTTCAGCGGCGCGAAGAATTCGGCGTTGAACAGGCCGGCGGCATCGGTGCCGTCGTCGGGACGGCCGTGCTGCGACACCACCGACTCCACCTCGGGACGGCCGCGAATGATCTTGCGCATCTCGTTGACATAGGCGTTGCCCTCCTGCAGCGAGATGGTCGGCGGCAAGGTCGCGCGAATCCAGAGGTTGCCTTCCTCGAGCTTGGGCAGGAATTCGAGGCCCAGCAGCCGGGTGAAAACGATGGTCAGGACCACGAGACCCGTGGCGGCGCCCATCACAAGCTTTCGATTGCCGACCGCCCAGGCCAGTACCGGGGTGTAGATGCGGTGCAGGAACGCCATGATCCGGGTTTCGGTTTCCTCCATATGCGAGGGGAGGATCAGCGCGCTGAGCGCGGGCGTCACCGTGAAAGTCGCGAGCAATCCGCCGGCCAGCGCATAGGCATAAGTCCGCGCCATCGGCCCGAAAATGTTGCCTTCGACGCCGCTCAGCGTAAACAGCGGCAGGAAGGCGGCGACGATGATGGTGGCGGCAAAGAAGATCGAGCGCGACACGTCGGCCGCGGCCGAGAGAATGGCATGGCTCTTCATGCCCATGGTGGTTTCGCGCGAGATGTGGCTCTGCTCGGCTTCTGAAAGGGCCGTGGTTTGCGACAGCCGGCGAAAGATCGCTTCCACCATGATCACGGTGGCGTCCACAATCAATCCGAAATCGATGGCGCCGACCGACAGCAGGTTGGCGGATTCGCCGCGCAGCACCAGGATAATGACGGCGAAAAACAGCGCAAACGGAATGGTGGCGCCGACGATCAGCGCGCTTCGGAGATCGCCCAGGAAAATCCACTGCAGCAGCACGATCAGCAGAATGCCGACCACCATGTTGTGCAGCACCGTATGGGTCGTGATATCGATAAGGTCCTTGCGGTCGTAGATGCGCTCGATTCTCACCCCGGGCGGCAGGATGCTGGAGTTGTTGATCGAGGCTACCAGTTGCTCGACCCGCGTGATGGTCGGCGAACTCTGTTCGCCGCGGCGCATCAGCACGATCCCCTGCACGATGTCGTCGTCCTGATCGAGCCCCGCGATGCCGAGCCGCGGCTTGGCGCCGACCGAAACGGTGGCAATGTCCTTTACGAGAACGGGATTGCCGCCGCTCTGCGATACCATGGTGCTGGCCAGATCGTCGATCGAGCGGATCAGGCCGACGCCGCGCACCACCGCGGACTGCGCACCGATATTGACGGTATTGCCGCCGACGTTGATGTTGGAATTGCCCACGGCCTGCAACAGTTGCGGCAGCGTCAATCCGTAGGCGATCAGCTTGTTGAAATCGACCTGCAGTTCGTAAGTTTTGGTCCTGCCGCCCCAGCCGGTGACGTCGATGACGCCCGGTACGGCGCGGAAGCGGCGCTGCAGCACCCAGTCCTGCAACGTCTTCAAATCGAGAACGCTGTAGTTCGGCGGCCCGGCCAGCCGATAGCGGTAGATTTCGCCGATGGCGCTAAGCGGAGAAATTCCCGGCTGTACATTGCCGGGCAATGGCGCCATCTGCGACAGCCGGTTAAGCACCTGCTGCAGCGCCTCGTCATAGGTATAGTCGAACGAGAACTGCAGCTTGACGTCGGACAGGCCGTACAGCGAGATGGTCCGGATCGTGCGCAGGTTCTTGATGCCGGCGACCTGGGTCTCGATCGGAATGGTGATGTATCGCTCGATTTCTTCCGACGACAGTCCGGGGCTTTGGGTGACGATGTCAACCATCGGCGGGGTGGGATCTGGATAGGCCTCGATATTGAGCTGCTTGAACGCGATCAGTCCGCCGATCATCACGGCTACGAACAAACCCACCATCAGGAAGCGGCGATGGACCGCCAGGGCGACGAGGCGATCCATTCAGATCGGATCTTTCAAAGAAACTGATGGTTTTAAGTTCGTCATGCCGGGCCTTGCTTGTGCCGGACATCCGCGTTCTCCCGCGTTCAAGACGTGGATGGCTGGAGCAAGCTCGGCCATGACGTGCTGGATGTCTTGTGCCAAACCGGAAATGGCCTAGCTCCCCGACGCGGCGCGGTCGATGAACAGGCTGCCCTTGGTAACAATCTGCTCGCCCGGCTTCAGATTACCCTTCACCTCGACAAGATTACCGTTGGTGAGGCCGGTTTTGATCTGACGAAGTTCGATCGACTTGTCCTCGTGCGCGACCCAGAGCCGGACCTGGTCGCCTTCGTAGATCAGCGCCTGCTTCGGTACCCCCACCGACGGCTGGTCACCGGCATCATAGATCGTTACAGCAGCAAACATTTCCGGCTTCAACCGCCCTTCCTTGTTGTCGATGGTGGCGCGCACCAGAAGGCGGCGGCTGGCGGGATCGATCGCCGCCGAAACATAGTTGATACGCCCGGTGAGCACGCGGCCCGGCAGCGCCAACAGGCTGAACGTAATCTCCTGTCCCACCGAAACCAGTGATGCTTCGGTCTCCCGGACAAACGCCGTGAGCCAGACCGTGGAGAGATCTCCGATCACGAACACCGGATCGCTGGCGCCTGCGCTGATATATTGGCCCGGACCGATCTTGCGCTGAACCACCGTGCCTGCGATCGGCGAGAAGATCGTCGTCTCCGGATTGATGCGGCCCTTCTGCCGGAACGTCGCAATGTCATCGTCAGTTAGGCCCAGGATGCGCAGCTTGTTGCGCGCCGCCTCCAGCGCCGTCTCCGCCGAACGCTGGTCGTTCTGCGCCTGGATCAGGGTCGCCTGACTCTGCTGATAATCTTTCAAGGGGACGGCCTTGCCCTCGAACAAATCCTTGGCGCGCTTGTCTTGCAACTGCGCGAGGTCGAGCGCGGACTTCGCTTTGTTCAAGCCGGTCATGGCCGCGATATAGTCGTTCTGGGCCTGCACATTGTCGGCGGCTTCAATGACGAACAGCGCCTGCCCCTGGGTGACCGTGTCGCCCGGGCGTGCCAACAGTTTGGTGACCCGACCGGCATAGGGCGAGAACACCGGCGTTGAGCGGTCCTCATCGACGGCGATCTTGCCCTCGGTGACGTGTTCGGCGCGGAAAGCCCGCTCGGTCACGGGCTCGATGGTCAGGCTGGCCCATTCCGATAGCGTCGGGGTGTAGCGCTGCTGACCTTTGCGGGACTGACTTGACACCTCGGAATTGCCCGGCGGTGCCTTGCCGACATGCAGCAGCCCGTAAACGGCCAAACCTGCGAGTGCCAGCACGACTACGCCAACAGCCAGCCTCCGACGGTTAAACAGCTGAATTTGCTTGATAAATTTCGTCGGCATGGGGCCTTGACTAAAACGTCTGATGTTCCCGCGGCGATTTGCCTCATCGCTGTGCTAATAGTGCCCAATTGATGTTTTAAACAATCTAAAAACACGATCAGGCCCGGTGTTTTAAGTTAAAATTCTGACAGCCTACCAGGCCGGCTAACCGCGCTCCGGCCATTGCGGGGCGTGGCTGCCCAGCGGCATCGCCGGACGCGACCACAGCGCCGGCGTTTTCGACAGCATCGCCGAATGGCGGACCGACCGCAGTGCACCGAAGCCCGAGGAAGTTTCCTCGATAAAAGGCGCGATGGATTCACCCCTCAAATCCTCGGTGGCAAAGCCGTCGGCGACACGGCCGAGACCCCACAGCCATCGGCCGGTCTGCGCCAGCGATACCCGGACATGCCAGCTGCCGCCCTCCCGCGACTGGCGCGCTTTTGCCATCATCGCGCCGAACGCCATCATGTAACCGGTGGCGTGATCGAGCATCTGCGCCGGCAATTCCTTCGGCCCCGCAAGGCCGGCCGCCGCCCCCTCGGCATGGTTGAAACCGGTTGCGGTCTGCACCAGCGAATCGAAGCCACGGCGCGCCGCCCAGGAACTTGTAGAAGACCCGGCGTGACCATAGGCCGACAGCGATACATAAACGATGCCTGGGCTGATCCGCGCTGCATCCCTGGGCGAAAAACCGAGCGCTGCGATCGCTGCAGGCCGGTATCCTTGTGAGAAAATATCGGTCTGCGCCAGCAGGCCGCGCAGCACGTCCCGCCCCGGTCCAGCTTTGAGATCGACAAAACTCGTCAGCTTACCGCGGCCGGTATCGATGGTGAGCCATGGAATCGACGGCAGAGTCGGGCTGGAGATCAGCATTACGTCGGCGCCATGCACGGCCAAGGTACGGCCTGCAACCGGCCCGGCGATCACCCGTGACAAATCCAGCACCCGTACGCCGGCCAGCGGGCGATCGCCGGGTGGCCAGGGTCTTGGTTCGGCCTCGCCGATTTTTTCGATGCAGATCGGCGGCAATTCTGCCAGTGCCTGGGCATGCGGCAGCGCCGACCATTCGTCATGCGAGCGCATCATCGCGACCACGCCGCCGCGGGCATAGGCCGCGGTCTCGAACGCCTCGCCGTCCCATCGCAGCAGCGCGGCTTGCACTTCGTCGCGTTCCGGCTTGCAGCCCAGCACCTCGCAGACGGCGTCGCGGTGGTGCGGAAAATTGGTGTGCAGCCGCACGAAGCGTCCGTCGCCGGTGTTGTAAATGCCGGCGATAGCGTCCCATGCCGGCCCCGGCGGCTTGCCGTCGACGCGGAGATATCGTTCGGACCGGCATTCGACCACGGCATGGCGCATATCGACCGTGACATCCTGCGATTGCCCGCTGCGCAGACGCCAGTTGTTTGCCGCCGCCAGCCCCGCCGCAGCAATGCTGACCTGCGCTGCGGCGGCCACGCGGAAGGAGGACGGCAGTTGCGGCTCGTCCCCGGTCAGCGTGACGCGGTCGAGGGCGGAGCGATTGCCACCAACTGACGTCCAGAGATCGGCAAGGATTTCGCGAGGGGTTTGCATGGGTCTCATACTCCGTCATGCCCGACCTTGTGCCCGGGCATCCACGTCTTATCCATAACAAACAAGACGTAAATGGCCCGGACAAGCCCGGCCACGACGAATTCGCCGGTTTGGCATATGGCGCCTTCAATGAAAATCCCGCGAGCGCGGCAGGATACGGACGTCGCGCGGGTGGCGGATTTTCTGAGCCGGATTATCAGGATGTTCGCGGCGGTCATCGTTGAACGGCTCACTCGGCGCCGCGGCGGAAGCCGATACATACCGCCGATCAAGCGTGTCATTGTCTAGATTCATCAGATCAGGCGAACGGTCGAATAACCGATCGGCCACCAGATGGACGACCTTTTCCGGGCTGCTCTGAATGATTCCTTCAATCAGAACCAGCCGCGCGCCCATCACCTCCTTGCGGAAGCGCTCCATCACCTTTGGCCACACCACGATATTTGCAATGCCCGTTTCATCCTCCAGCGTCATGAATACGACGCCATTGGCGCTGCCCGGCCGCTGCCGAACCAGCACCACGCCGGCGCATCGGACGCGCTGCCTGTCATTGGCATGCGAAACCGCTTCGCAGGCGATGACACGTTCTTTCATGAACATCGGCCGCAGAAATTCCATCGGATGGCCTTTCAGCGATAGCCGAATGGTTTGATAATCGGCCACCACCTGCTCCGACAACGGCATCAGCGGCAAAGGACCCGCATGCTCGTCAGGCTGTTCGCGCGCGGCGGCGATTTCAAACAGCGGCAGCGGTACGTCATTCGGCAACCGCCGAACCGCCCAGAGCGCTGCGCGGCGATCGAGGCCGATGGAACGAAACGCATCGGCATCGGCCAGTAAAATCAGCGCGCGTTTTGGCAAACCCGTGTCGCGGGCAAAATCCTCAAGCGAGGTGAAGGGCTTTTTCATCCGCGCGGCCACGATGCGCTCGGCCCAATCCTCGGCTTTCGGCTTACCGTTTTTCTGCCTCAGATAGTCCTCGTCCGGATCAGCCCATTTGAATCCGTCGATCTGGCGAAAGCCGAGCCGGACGGCATGATGTTCCCCGCAGCGTTCCTCCAGCGTATTTTGCGCCTGGCTGAACGAAACATCGATTTCGCACACCTCGACTCGATTTTTGCGGGCATCGCCGACGATCTGCGCCGGTGCATAAAAGCCCATTGGCTGTGAATTGAGCAATCCGCAGCAGAAAGCGTCGGGATGCCAGTATTTGAGCCATGAGGAAACATAGACCAGCTGTGCAAAACTCGCGGCGTGGCTTTCGGGAAAACCGTAACTGCCAAATCCTTTGATCTGGTCGAAGCAGCTTCGGGCAAATACCGGATCATAACCGCGTTCGATCATGCGATTCACCATTCGCTCTTCAAACGTATGCATGGTGCCCACATTGCGGAATGTCGCCATCGCCCGGCGCAGGCCGTTTGCCTCTTCAGAGGTGAATTCCGCAGCCTGCATGGCAATTCGCATTGCCTGCTCCTGAAACAGCGGCACGCCGAGGGTTTTTTCCAGGACGTTCCTCAGTTCGTCTTTGTTGCCACCCTTGGGATAGGGATATTCAATTTCTTCCCGTTTCATTTTCCGGCGTTTCAAATAAGGATGCACCATGTTGCCCTGGATGGGTCCGGGCCGGACGATGGCCACTTCGATCACCAGATCATAAAACGTCCGCGGCTTCAGGCGCGGCAGCATGTTCATCTGGGCGCGACTCTCGACTTGGAACACGCCGAGCGACTCGCCGCGCTGCAGCATCTGATAAACTTCGTCATTATCCTTGGACTTGATATCCGCGAGCTCGTAACGCACACTCTTGTGCTCTGCAATCAAATCAAAGCATTTGCGGATGCAGGTCAGCATGCCCAGCGCCAGCACGTCGACCTTCATCATCTTCAACGCGTCGACATCGTCCTTGTCCCATTCGATGAAGGTGCGGCCGTCCATCGCAGCATTGCCGATCGGAACGTAGGTGTCGAGCCGGTCCTGGGTCAGAACATAACCGCCGACATGCTGCGACAGATGCCGCGGGAATTGAATCAGTTCGGTGGCAAGGTCGACGGCGAGTTCGATCATGGGATTTCGCGGATCGAGCCCAGCCTGTTTGACCTGCATTTCGTTGAGGCCGTTGCCCCAGCTTCCCCATACCGTATCGGCCAGGGCGGTCGTGACGTCTTCCGTTAATCCCAGCGCCTTGCCGACATCGCGGATCGCGCTGCGCGGCCGGTAATGAATGACAGTCGCGATGATCGCGGCGCGATGGCGGCCATAGCGGCGATAGACATACTGCATCACCTCTTCGCGCCGTGCGTGCTCAAAGTCGACGTCGATGTCGGGCGGCTCCAGACGTTCTTTGGAGATGAAACGCTCGAACAGCAGATCGACCTCGGCAGGGTTCACCGAGGTCATGCCAAGCACATAGCACACCGCGGAATTGGCCGCCGATCCCCGGCCCTGACACAGAATGTTCAGCGACCGCGCATGGCGGACAATGTCGTGCACGGTAAGGAAATAATGCGCGTATTTAAGCTCCGCGATCAGATCGAGTTCTTTTCGAAGCGTGGCTCGCAACGTCGCATCGATTCCTTGCGGAAAATATCGATCGGCTCCCGCCCAGGTCAGGTCTTCCAGATGCTGTTGTGCGGTCTTGCCTGGCGGCACCGGCTCGTCGGGATATTGATATTTGAGCTGATCCAGGGAAAACGCGATACGCTCGGCAAAGCGCATGGTCTCCGTAATTGCTTCCGGCAGTTTGCGAAACAGCCTCGCCATTTCATGAACCGGCTTGAGATGCCGTTCGGCATTGGCCTCAAGCCGCCTTCCAATGGCTTCGATCGTCGTCTTTTCTCTTATGCAGACGAGAACATCCTGCAAAGGACGGCGCGCTGGATCATGATACAGCACTTCGTTGGTCGCCAGCAAAGGTACGCGGGCGGTTGCCGCGATGCGCTGCAGCCGCATAAGACGCCGCTCGTCGTCGCCGCGATACAGCAAACTTGCCGCAAGCCAAACGCCGTCCGCGCCGCTGTGCTGCAATTGATCCAGAATTTTGAGCGTTTTCCTGGTCTCGAAGCGATGTGGCACTATCAGGATCAGAAGCTGGCCTGTAGCGAAATCCAGGAGGTCATCGAGTTTTAAATGGCACTCGCCCTTCTTGGTATCATCCCCCCGTTTGCCCAGCGTCAGCAATTGGCAGAGCCGGCCATAGGCTGCGCGATCTTTGGGATAGAGCAGAATGTCCGGCGTATCGTCGGAAAAGACTATTCGCGAGCCAATCAGCAATTTCGGCTTGTGTTTCACCTTAGGATTTTCAAGTTCATTGTATGCGCGCACCACTCCAGCCAGCGTGTTGTGATCGGCAATTCCAATGACAGGTATCTGCAGTTCGCTCGCCTGGTGCACATATTCCTGCGGGTGCGAACCGCCGCGCAGGAATGAAAAATTCGTGGTAATGCCGATTTCGGCATAAGATGTCGTCATGCGAACAATCCATGCACAAACCAACCCGGCGCAACGGCTTCACCATCTTTGACGATTTCGCCATATAGCCCGTTCCGATAAAGCCAGAACCGTGTTCCCGCCTCATCCTCGACCCGAAAATAATCGCGTGTCGGCATCATTTGTCGCGCGTGCCACCACTCCATTGCGACACGCTCCGGACCTTCCGCGCGAACGATCGTGTGCGATGCGCAACGCCATTTGAAACGTTTCGGTGGTTTGTCAGGAATCTCCGCAAACAGCACCTCTATCGGCTCCGGCCGCTCGAACAGCCGCAGCGGCCGCTGCGGCGGCTCGCCCTCGACGCGGGCCGGCCAAGCGGCAAGCGTTGCGGCGGTTAGATGATGCTGCGCCGGCGCCTCCCAGGCCGCGCGTTCCGGAATGTGGGAGTCTTGCGGCAGATGGACGACCACGCGCCGCCCGCCGATGCGCGCGGCAATGCGGTCGATCAGCGCCGTCAGTTCGTCATTATCGTGCACATGGGCATCAAGGTCGTGCTGTTGCTGCACCATGATTTCGGTGCGGCCGGCGGACAATCTAACAAGATCGAAACCGAAACCGGGATCGAGCGGATCGCTCAATGCATCAAGCCGCTCGCGGAACAGGCGGTCGATCATCTCAGCCTTGGTGACGGGCTGTCCGGTTTCTACCGTAATCGCGCGCACCGCGCCGTCGGTGCGGAAGAAACTCGCCGTCAGCCGTCGCGCACCTTTGCCTTGTTTCTCCATCGCCTTGACCAGCATCTGTGCCAGCCTGGATAATGTCGCCGCTATCACCTCGCCGGTGGAAACCGGTTCGGCGAACCGCTTCTCCACGATATAGTCCGGCAGCGGCTTGCGCGGGCTGATCGGCGCATTGCCCTGTCCCAGCGCCTGCTCTAGCAGGGCTGTAAAGCCAGCGCCGAATCTTGCGGTTATCTCGTGGCGCGCGCGCGAGGCGACATCGCCGATGGTTTTCAATCCGGCCCGGCGCAGGCCACGGGTGATCGTATCGTCAGCGCCGAGTGCGAACACCGGCAGTGGTTTGACACTGTCTGCTTCCTCGCCATCGCCAACGATGCGCCCATGGACATGACGGTTCATGGTTCGCGCGCAGATCGAGGTGGCGGCAATCGCGGCACTGACGGCAAAGCCCTGCCGCGTCAGCGCACTGCATACCATTTGCATCAGCGCGGCCTCGCCGCCGAACAGATGCGCGCAGCCGGTGATGTCGAGGAACAGTCCGTGCGGAGAATCCAGCGCCACCAGAGGCGTGAAGCGGTCGCACCAGTCAGCGATGGCATTCAATGCCTGCGCATCCGCGACTTGATCGGCGTCGAACACCTGCACATCAGGACACACGGCGCGGGCATTGGCCAGCGGCAGGCCGACATCAAGGCCGAGACGCGCTGCGACGTCGTCAAGCGCGGAAATCTGTAGCGCGTTGTTTTGTTTTGCGACGACGATGCATGGAAGACCGTTAGGGTCTCTTTTTGACGCATTCTCTTCAAGCGAACCGGTGCCCGCTTCGCTTGAAAACGCTTCCGTCGCGGCGTTGCGCGAAAACTGCCGCTTGATGCGGTCGGTCGGCAGGCGCGGCAACCACAGGCCGAGGATGCGCCGGCGCTTCACGGAAAAGGCA
This sequence comes from uncultured Bradyrhizobium sp., assembly GCF_964252615.1. Classification (NCBI taxonomy): domain Bacteria; kingdom Pseudomonadati; phylum Pseudomonadota; class Alphaproteobacteria; order Hyphomicrobiales; family Nitrobacteraceae; genus Bradyrhizobium; species uncultured Bradyrhizobium sp. Next base: position 41,575 of record NZ_CAXUNQ010000026.1, on the reverse strand, counting down.
CTCATCACATTTCCATTCCATGATCCAATGGCCAACGGGGCCATGACGGTTGCGGACAAGTTGGATATCGAGCATGGAGGCGCCCCACGCGCTCCAGGGAACGGCGGGCGGCGAATGCGCCGCGCGTACGATCCATCGCGTTTCCGCCGTCGAGGGCATTGGCGCGGCTGCCATCCGCAGCATCAGGCCGGTAACCCCCGACATACGCGCGGCCAGCGTCAGCTTGCGGCTGGCAACGAGATCGAATTGCCCCGTCTCCCCCCAGATTTCCAGCACCACGGCGCCGAGCGCATCGCATGCCAGCGCATCGGCTGACGCGCGCAACGTGGTTTCCACGTCGGGAGCGCGCACCATTACCAGCAGGCGCGGGTCGAGGCCGAGCTCGCTCCATCCGCTCATCGACAGCGCCCCGGATTCCACTTCGGTGAAATCTTGCCGCACCCATAATAGCGGCCGCCGCGCGCTGATGCGCCGCGCCAAGCCCGCGATAAAACCTGTGGCCGCTGCACTCTGCCTGCCTTCGGCGAACACCTCATGCATCGCACCTAGCGCAAGTCCGCCCTGCAGCGCTGCATCGGCCCCGGCGTGGCCGAGCGCTACCCGGGCCGGGGCGGTGCCGTCGTGGGTTTCAATGCGCTCGATGCTGTCGCGCAAAGCCGCAAGCATGCGTATGCGTGCGCCGGTCATGCGGTCGCTCCTGGAAAGATGTGGCCGATTTCAGCTCCGCAGAGAAACTAGAAGCTGGCTCATTTGTTCATGATATGTTCTAATATAAAGCTAAGATCGTTGTGAGAGTCAATCGGAAGTATGGAACTTCACGGTTTGCTGGAGCGGCTGACTTCTCAACATCCAACGTAAGCATGTCTGAAATTACCATGATAACTGGCGTCAACCTTATGAAGCGAAAAGATCTCAATCGCAAATTGTCTCATGCCGATGCCGATGGCGTGTGGGCGTTCACTCCATCCAGCTTTTCAGCGCTTATGGGGGGCATCAAACCTGATTATTTGAAATTGATGATGAAACGCCTGGCGGATCAAGGCGTCCTCACCCGTGCAGTACGAGGGGTTTATGTTAATCCACATGCCCGATCTCGCCCGTCCGACGTCCGACGCGCGCTTCTCAGATTTCTTCGACCCCGGGAAATCAATTACGTCAGCCTGGAATCGAAACTTTCCGAAGCTGGAGCGATCTCGCAGAGATCGACCGCACTAACCTGCATGACAACCGGATCCCAGGGCCGATTCGAAACGCCTTGGGGTACGATCGAATTCACCCATACCGATCGAAAAATCAGGATCGGAGTGGACGTCATCGCACGGGACGACGGAACATTGGAGGCAACCATGCGAACTGCGCTGCGTGACTTGCGCCGCGTGGGCAGAAACCATGATGTGATCGATGCCAAAACCCTTACCGAGGCCATCTCGAAGGAAGAGAGCCGTGATGAGCAACAAAGCTGCAGGCCTTAAGAGTGCCATCGACGCCTTCATCCGGCGCCGCGGGATCGAGGTGGACATGGATCAGAACCTAATGAAGGAGGTTATCCACCTCCATCTCCTGTCCGCGCTTTCAGAAGCCGGCGTGCTTCAGCACGTGGTGTTTCGGGGAGGCACCGTGCTGCGTCTGTGCTGCGGTGGCGAGTGTTACAGCGAAGATCTCGACTTCGTGGCTGGAGGGGCCGGCTCGTATCCGAAGAACATTGATTTCGATGGTCTTGTCGATAAGGCCATGGAGACGACGAAGCGAACCCTGCAGCGCAACTTCGACATCGATGCTGGACAGATCACCCTGAAGCGCCCTGCCCGATCCCAGCCTGTCGAGGAAAACGGCGTCAACGTCTCAACATGGCAGATCGTGATCCCCGTGAACCCAACGCAGCGAGCGCCGATGTCCCGCATCAAGATCGAATTCGCCAACGTGCCGTCCTACGACTTCAAACCTGTCGCACTCGGCGTCGCGCCAGGCCTGGTGCAGATCCAGGATGTGATCCTCAATACCGAAACCCCCAACGAAATTCTGGCGGACAAGGCCGTCGCCCTGACGTCAGGAACTGCCCTAAAATTCCGCGACGTCTGGGACGTTTGGTATCTCGTCAACAAGCTGGGCGCGGCGGCAAACCGGGAGATGGTTCTGAAAAAATTCGCCGACTACGGCACCACCGATGTCAAGGTCAAAGCGACCGCCAAGCTCGACGAGCTGGCCTGTGAAACAACGGCGACGGAATTCTATGCCGAGATGAAACGTTTCCTTCCGTCAGCACGAGTTGCACAGATGTCGCAGATGAATCTGCATCATACAATGCTTTCGGAAAGTGCCGATCTCATTCGCACGACCGTCTTTGCCCCGGCATCTCCTTAGTTTTGATTGGGCCAAAGGAATTCATCGATGGACGTGCAGCGCAAGCTGGAAATTCTGGCCGATGCCGCCAAATACGATGCTTCGTGCGCTTCCAGCGGCACTGAGAAGCGGGATTCCCGCGATGGCAAGGGCCTTGGATCGACCGCACCGGGCATGGGCATCTGCCATTCCTATGCACCGGATGGACGCTGCATCTCGCTGTTGAAAATCCTGCTGACCAATGCCTGCAACTACGACTGCCTCTATTGTGTCAACCGCGCCACCAGCAACGTGCCGCGCGCACGCTTTACCGTTAATGAGGTAGTGCAGCTGACGCTCGACTTCTATCGCCGCAACTATATCGAGGGGCTGTTTCTGTCATCGGGCATCATCCGCAATGCCGATTACACCATGGAGCAGGTGGTAAGCGTGGCTCGCAGCCTGCGAGAACAGCATCACTTCCGCGGCTATATTCACCTAAAGACCATTCCCGAAGCCGACGACGCGCTGATCACGGAGGCCGGCAAATATGCCGACCGTCTCAGCATCAATATCGAGGTGCCCGAGGAAGCAAGCCTGGCGAAGCTGGCGCCGGAGAAAGACATGCGCGCGATCAGGCGCACCATGGGCCGGCTGCGGCTCAAGCTTGATGAGGCAAAAGAAAACGCCAAAAGCAAAAACGCGCGGCGCTTCGCGCCGGCAGGACAGAGCACGCAGATGATCGTCGGAGCCGATGCTGCGTCCGATCAGACCATTCTCAACACCAGCGCCAACCTTTATGGCTCCTACGATCTCAAGCGCGTATATTATTCCGCATTCAGTCCGATCCCCGATGCCAGCCGCGCGCTGCCGCTGCTTGCGCCGCCGCTGGTCAGGGAACACCGGCTCTATCAAGCCGATTGGCTGATGCGGTTTTATGGATTCAACGCAAGTGAAATTGTCGAAGACGGGCGTGGCATGCTGCCGCTCGACATCGACCCAAAACTGGCGTGGGCGCTGCGCCACCGGGGTCGCTTTCCGCTCGATGTCAATCGCGCCAGTCGGGAGGATCTGCTGCGCGTACCGGGCTTCGGCGCCAAGGCCGTCGATCGCATCATCGCCACGCGGCGCGTAACCTCGATCCGCGCGGCGGACCTCGCCCGGCTGCATATTCCCCGGAACAAGGCGCTGCCTTTCATCATTCTCTCCGATCACCGGCCCTCGCCGCATCTGCTGGACAGCGCGAGGCTGGTGGAACGGTTTCGTCCGAAAGCAACGCAGCTCCGATTTGGATTCTAACCGTCATGGTGGGAACGGGAGCGAAACAATCCGGAGGCGCGCCGAAGCACTCGATTGTTCCGTCGCTCCGCTCCTCGCAATGACGAAGGGAAGATCGATGCACTTCATCCCGCTGACGAGCGAAACCGACTTCGAGAGCTGGCGCAAAGCGGCGCGGGCCTTGGCGCTGAACGATGTAACGCCGGCCGACGTAACGTGGACGGTGGCGGGCAATGAGCCCGAATTGTTCGAACCATCCACCCCAGCGCCACTCCTCGAGACGCCTCGCCGCACCTTCAACGTGTCTGCCAAGTTCGTCGAATTAGCGCAGACTGCCATTCTGCATCGGAACTCCACGCGTTTTGCAATCCTGTATCGGCTGCTATGGCGGCTGCGGAGCAACCACGATCTGCTTGATGTTGCGATCGATCCTGATGTCTCGCAGGTCGCGGCGATGGCTAAGGCGGTACGCCGCGATGAGCACAAGATGCATGCCTTCGTCCGCTTCCGCGAGGTCGGATGCGAACGTGAGTCGCATTTCATTGCCTGGTTCGAGCCGGAGCATCACATCGTCGAACTCGCCGCGCCGTTCTTCGCGCGGCGCTTTGCCGACATGGCTTGGTCGATCCTGACCCCGGACATTTGCGCGCATTGGAACGGCCATGCCGTCTCGTTCACGCCCGGTGTCAACAAATCGCACGCGCCGTCGCAAGACCGGCTGGAGGAAACCTGGCGGCGTTATTATGCCAGCATTTTCAATCCGGCTCGGCTGAAGGTGAAGGCGATGCAGGCCGAGATGCCGAAGAAATATTGGCGGAACTTACCCGAGGCCTCGTTGATTAAGCCTCTGATCGCCGGCGCCGGACGCGCGACCGGCGACATGATCGCCAATGCCGCCACGGAACCGCATAAATCGCAGAAACGGCCGCCCATGCCACGCAAGCATTTAGCGCCTGGCGACGACGTCGACGCCCTTCGCGAGGAAGCCAAGGGCTGCCGTGCCTGTCATCTCTGGAAAGATGCAACCCAGACCGTGTTCGGCGAAGGCCCGCAGCATGCTTCGGTGATGCTGGTCGGCGAGCAGCCCGGCGACAAGGAAGACCTAGCCGGAAAGCCATTTGTGGGGCCGGCCGGCCAGATGCTCGACCGCGCGTTGCGGGAAGCCGGCGTTAACCGCGAAAAGGTGTATGTCACCAACGCGGTAAAACATTTCAAGTTTGTGCCGCGCGGAAAAATTCGCCTGCACCAGAAGCCGAATACCCTGGAGATCAAGGCCTGCCGGCAGTGGTATGAGCGCGAACGGGCTTCGGTCAAACCCGAACTGGTGGTAGCAATGGGCGCCACCGCAGCGCAAAGCGTGTTCGGAAAGATCACGCCGATCAACAAGTCGCGCGGCCGCCTGATCGAACTTGAGGACGGCACCAAGGCGCTGGTGACGGTGCACCCATCCTACCTGCTGCGGCTGCCGGATGAAGCCGCAAAGGCAAGAGAGTATGAGCGCTTTGTCGATGATTTGAAGATCGTCGCAGCGCAGATAAAGAAGGCGGCGCGGGCGGCTTAATGCCGTTCCCGGACGTTCCCGCTTCTCCCTGGGTGGGATCGGCATTGCTCTGAACAGCCGAAGTGCGGCAAAAAAGCCACCGCAAGGAGCCTTGGGCCGTTATGCTGGGGTAGAAGACAGTACAACCCGCGTTGATGTCAGATGCTCCAACCACGGCTCCTCCTCCGCTCAGGCACTGCCGTTTCAATTTTCATCCATCTGGCGGCGCTGACCGTTGGACTTGGCTACGCTGGCGTGCGGCCGTTTGAAACGAAGCCGGTCCAGCCTATCACGGTCGATCTCGTTTCGTCCGACAAGGTCAAGTCTGCGACGACGGAGGTCGCGCCGAAGACGCCATCAGCTGAAATTCCCGACCTTTCCGCAAAAGACCAGGCTATTCCATCGTTGGCGTCACCTCAGTCCGCGCAACCGGCAGCACCATCACCGCATCGCGCGAATCCGAAGTCCAATGTGCGCCAAGGCGCTCTGCCCGCTGCGGCACAGCTACCTGCACCGGCACCTCCGGCGCAACCCGCATCACCTTGGTTGCCAACCTTCACTGGAGGCGCTCAGCCGGATGTCAGCGTCAAATATCAGGTGAATCTGGGGCTGTCGCCGCTGCCCGGCAGCGATTTCGACGCACCGGCCATGAGCATTGCCAAGATCGAGATCAGCGACATCGGCAAGTTCCGTGAATACCTGAAAACCTGTTCGATCCTGCCTGCAGGAATCACACCGGCCGACAAGGTTAGGATTGTCATCCGGGCGGCTTTCATTCCGGACGGGCACCTGCGCACCGTGCCGCTGCTGATCGAGGCCAGCGCATCCGCCAAGGGACCGTCGCTAATGCAAGCCGCCATCAAGGCGCTTCAGGAATGTCAGCCTTACAGCGTGCTTCCGGCAGACAAATACGACGAATGGAAAGTGCTCGATCTCAGCTTCACGCCGGAGGATTTTGAGGGCGGATAGTATTTCATCCCGTCATGGCCGCGCTTGACCCTACTGGATTCCCACATCTCATCATACGCAGGCTTGACCCGCGTATCCATCCCCTTTGGCAGACTCTTTTAAAGGATGGATTGCCGGGTCAAGGCCGCGCATGACGGCCTCTCATGCCGCCAGCGTGTTCTCCACCAGCTTGATCCAGTACGAGGTGCCGTAGACGATGGCGTCGTCATTGAAGTTATAGGCCGGATGATGCAGCCCGGCGCTGTCGCCATTGCCGCAGAAGATGAATGCGCCAGGACGCGCCTCCAGCATGTAGGAGAAGTCTTCGGCACCCATCATCGGCGGCATTTCATGAACGTTGGCATCACCAGCGATTTCCTTTGCCACCTGGGTCGCGATATCCGTTTGCGAGGCGTGATTGACCGTCACCGGATAGCCGCGCTCGTATTCAAGATCAATTTTTGCGCCCGTAATCTGGGCGACCCCGGCTACGATTTCGCGCACCCGCTTCTCAATCAATTGCCGGACTTCCGGATTCAATGTCCGGACCGTGCCTTTCAGTTCGGCAGTCTGTGGTATCACGTTACGGGCGTTGCCGGCGTGAAATTCACAGATCGAAATGACGGCCGATTCCAGCGGATCAACGCCGCGCGAAACGACAGACTGCAGTGCGGTAATGAGTTGTGCGCCGACCAGGACGGAATCGATGCATTTGTGCGGACGCGCAGCATGGCCGCCCAATCCTTCGATGTGAATATCGATGCTATCGGTGGCAGCCATGATCGGCCCCGAACGGATTGCAAACGAGCCGAGTGGGATTCCCGGACCGTTGTGCATTCCATAGACCTGATCGATGGCAAAGCGGTCCATCAGTCCATCCTTGATCATGGCGGCGGCGCCGGCGCCACCCTCTTCCGCCGGCTGAAAAATCACAACGGCATCGCCCGCGAAATTCCGGGTTTCCGCGAGATACTGCGCAGCACCGAGCAGCATCGCGGTGTGGCCATCGTGGCCGCAGGCGTGCATTTTGCCGGATGTCTTGGAGGCGTAGGGCAGCTTGGTTTCTTCCTCGATCGGCAGCGCATCCATGTCCGCGCGCAGGCCAATGACCTTGAGGTCGGCCGTCGCGGCCGGCTTGCGGCCCTTGATGACCCCAACCACACCGGTGCGGCCGAGACCTGTTGCAACTTCATCGCAACCAAATTCCCTCAACCTGTCAGCCACGAATGCTGCGGTGCGATGCACATCGTACAGCAATTCGGGATGAGCATGGATCTCCCGGCGCCATGCCATGATATCCGGTTGCAGATCGGCGACACGATTGATAATGGGCATGACACGTCTCGGTCAGGTCAGGTTGTTTCGCCCTGTCTAGCACGCTCGCGCGCGTCGCCCAACATGCTCTCGCAGTTGGTGGTCTGAAACGTTCTATCGTCATGGTCGGGCTTGTCTCGGCCATCCACGTCTTGTTTGCTGCAGAAGACGTCGATGCCGGGCCAAGGCCGGGCATGGCGAGGTGGTGTAACGGCCTGGATGTTGGAAATGCCGAAACAGATCGAGGGCGATTTCGACTATATTGTGGTGGGTGCCGGAACAGCCGGCTGTATCGTCGCTAACCGGCTTTCGGCCAATCCAGCCAGCCGGGTTTTGATCCTGGAAGCCGGCGGTGACGATAACTGGATCTGGTTTCATATTCCGGTAGGCTACCTGTTTGCGATCGGCAACCCGCGCTCGGACTGGATGTTCAAGACGGAACCCGAACCCGGTCTCAATGGCCGGGCGCTTGCCTATCCCAGAGGCAAGGTGATTGGCGGCTCCTCCGCGATCAACGCCATGATCTCCATCCGAGGCCAGGCCGCCGACTATGATCACTGGCGCCAGCTTGGATTGACTGGCTGGGGCTATGACGACGTGCTGCCGGCGTTCCGGCGACTGGAAGATCATTTCCTCGGGGACAGCGAGCATCATGGCGCCGGCGGCGGTTGGCGAATCGAAGCGCCGCGGCTGTCCTGGAAAATTCTCGACGCGGTTGGGGATGCCGCGGCTGAAATGGGCATCCGTAAGATCCGCGATTTCAACACCGGCGACAACGAAGGCGTCGGGTATTTCCATGTCAACCAGAAGCGCGGTCGGCGCTGGTCTTCGGCGCGAGGGTTTCTGAAACCGGCGTTGGCACGGCGCAACCTGCGTCTTGAAAAGAACGTGCTGGTCGATCGTCTGATCGTCAAGAACCGTCGCGCGGTCGGGGTGCGTTTCATTCAGCGCGGCCAGATCGTCGAGGCCCGCGCCAGCGGCGAAGTCATTCTCTGCGCCGGCTCGATCGGATCAACGCAGGTGCTGCATCGTTCGGGCGTCGGTCCTGCGGACTGGCTGGCGCCGCTTGGCATCGAAACCGTGCTCGACCGCCAGGGCGTCGGGCGCAATCTGCAGGACCACCTGCAGCAGCGCGCGATCTACAAGATCGAAGGTGCACGTACGCTCAATGAAACCTACTATTCATTGTTCCGGCGCGGCGTCATGGGCCTCGACTATGCGTTCCGCCGCCGCGGGCCGCTGACCATGGCGCCGTCCCAGCTCGGTATTTTCACGCGATCCGATCCGCATCGCGAGCGCGCCAACATCCAATTTCACATACAACCGCTGTCGCTCGACAAGTTTGGCGATCCGCTGCATCGCTTTCCCGCCATCACCGTCAGCGCCTGCAACCTGCAACCGACGTCGCGCGGCAGCGTTCGGCTTCGCAGCGCCAGGCCGAATGACGCGCCATCAATCGCCCCGAATTACCTTTCAACGGATGAGGACCGCGAGGTTGCAGCCGACGCGATCCGCACCACCCGACGGCTGATGCAGCAGGAAGCACTTAAGCCATACCATCCGCAGGAATTTCTACCGGGCGCATCGGTCGGCGACGACGAGGCCTCGCTGGCAAAGGCCGCCGGCGATATTGGCACCACGATCTTTCATCCCGTCGGCACCGCCAAAATGGGCGCGGCCTCGGACCGTTTTGCCGTGGTGGACGAGCGGCTGCGATGTCATGGAATCGCAGGCCTGCGCATCGTCGACGCTTCCGTGATGCCCACGATCACCTCGGGCAATACCAACACTCCTACCGCAATGATCGGCGAAAAGGGCTCTGCGATGATAATCGAGGATTCGCGGTAATCAATCACGCGATCGTCATTGCGGCAGCGCCGATTGATTGATGCGCCGGGAATAAACCTCCGCCCTCCCCGATCAGGTCCGTGAACCCAATTAAGGGTGCATGGAGCTGGTGATGAGCGATCACGATGAAACCTGCGGCGTCACCCGACGCCGGGCGTTGGAATGCAGGAGATGGGCCGGCACCGGTATGCTGTGGACCATTTCCGGTGGGGTGCCGCGCTCGCTGGGCCTCGTCGGCTCGGCGCAGGCCGAACCGGCCGGCCTGACATTCCTGCAGATCAGCGACAGCCATGTCGGCTTCGGCAAGCCGGCTAATCCGAATGCCATCGGCACGCTCGAAGAGGCGATCGGCAAGATCAAATCGATGCCGGTAAAGCCGTCCTTCATGATTGACGGATTTCAGCGAGAAATTTGAAGCTGCAATGCGCACGCGTGGGACGGGGTAAGACTTTAAAATCGTCGTTGCGAGCAATCCAGAGCCAGGAGTAAGACGGCGCGCTCAGGCCGATTTACGGATCGCGTTGTCTACCAGCGTCTTGCCCAGCGACCAGATCGCCCCTGGAACCTTGTGGCTGTCGGAGATGACGGAATTGAAGGCGGTTTCGATCCAGTTGCAATCTTCATCCGTGATGGTCAGCGGCGGCAACAGCTTGATGGTATGGCTACCATGGCCGGCGACCTGGGTAAGGATCTTGTGATCCTTGAACAGCGGCACGGTGATGAGCTGGCAGAACAGCCCCTTGTTGGCGGTCTCAAGCACGTTCCACGATGCCTTCAGCCGCAACGACTTCGGCGGGCCGAATTCCACGCCGATCATTAGGCCTTTGCCGCGGACCTCCTTCATCAATTCGAAGCCAGGAACCATCCGGGTCAAAGCCAGCCGAAGTTCGGCGCCGCGCTTTGCCGCGTTCTCGACCAGTTTTTCGGACTTGATCACCTCAAGGGTCGCAATACCCGCCGCCATCGCAAGATCGTTTTTCGCGAAGGTCGAACCGTGCACGACAGCGCGGTCCATCTGATTGAATATCTTGTCGAAGATGTGCTTGCGCGTCAGCAGTGCGCCGACCGGGACATGGCCGCCAGATAGCGCCTTGGCGAGCAGGACCATGTCCGGTTCGACGTTCCAGTGCTCACATGCCAGAAAGCGTCCGGTGCGGCCGATACCGGTTTGAATTTCGTCGGCAACTAGCAGCGTGCCATAGCGCCGGCACAGCGCCGCCGCGCCCGGCAGAAATTCGTCCGTCGGCATATTGACGCCTTTGCCCTGGATCGGCTCGACCACGAAGGCGGCGACTTGGCGCGACGACAGCGCCTTTTCAAGCGCTGCGAGATCGTTGAAGGGGATCGACATACAATCCGGCAACAGCGGTCCGAAGCCGGCCCGGAAATTGGTGTCGCCGGTCAGGGAGAGCGCGCCATACGACAGCCCGTGGAACGCGTGATCGCAGTAGACGATTCCCGGCCGCCCGGTCGCGCAGCGTGCGAATTTGACCGCAGCTTCGACACATTCGGCGCCGGAATTCGCAAAAAAGACTTTATCAAGATAAGGCACGTAACCGAGCAGGCGCTCTGCGAGAATGCCGGCAAGCGTAGAGACGTCCAACTGCACGAGATTGGGCAGATCGCTGTCGAGAACGCCCTTCAATACTTCGCGAAGTACCGGATGGTTCCGCCCGATCGCAAAAACGCCAAAACCACTCAGTAGATCCAAGTAGCGGGCACCGACCCGATCAAACAGGTACTGGCCTTGACCTTTCTGGAAGCCAACATCGTAACCAATCGTCTTGAGGACGCGGACCAGTTGTTCGTTGAGATAACGCGAATGCATGGAACTCCGCTGCGCCTGGCGGTCCACAAACATCTCGGAAACGTCTAGATTAGGATATAGCATCAGATACATACTTCGGTTGGTGGTCGTTTCGTCAACTGAAAACGCACAATGCGGCGTTTTGCCCCCAAGTCCCGGTCATCTACTTAAGCATAGGGTCGAACCATGTTGCACTGCCCACGAAAGCGTACGCGTACCCTCATGTACTACGGATTAGGTTGCGGAGTAGTTTTAACAACGACTTTAGGAACAGCCTTCGCCGCCGATCCGACCGGCGACTGGAAAGTCGCGGACGAAGTGGCCAACATCCGCGTCGCCGAATGCAACGGGAGCATGTGGGGTGTGGTTGCATGGGAGAAGACACCCGGGGGTCGCGATAAGAACAATCCCGATGTTTCGCTGCAGAGCAGGCCAACCTTGGGCATGCCGATCCTCCTGGACATGAAGAAAAAGCCCGGCGTAGAGCAGTGGGAAGGCCAAGTATATAACGCCAAGGATGGAAAGCTCTACAGTTCGACGATCAAGCCGATCGGTTCAGATCAGCTTGAGATTCAAGGCTGCGTCCTGGGATTTCTGTGCGGCGGCGAAACCTGGACCCGGGTCGCACCCCCGATTCCGAGCAGCCCTTCCAATAGCATGGCCAAGGGAATGTCGAAATCGGGGGGGATCAAGACGACCGGTCTGCCAGGCCAACCAGGTCCGAAAGCTGTTGCACCGCCGCCGCCGCCTGCAGTCCCCAGGACGACCGGGTCGACTGGTCAGAAGGCCGTCCCCGGCCAAAAGACCGCGGCGGCCTCAGGTGATGTCGTCGGCGATATTTGTCTCCTCCCTGACATCGCGCGGTTTGCCCATTAGCGCCGGCTGGAACAGCAACACCGCTGCAAGCGTGGTAACGAGCGACAACGCCAGCAACTTGCCCATACTCGCAGTGCCCGGATGGCTCGACAGCCAGAGGCTTCCGAATGCCGTGGCCGTGGTCATCGCGCTGAAAAAGATGGCTCGGGTCAGGCTCGATTGCAGCAGGTTCGTTCGCCCGGAGCGCCACGCTGTAACGTAATAGATCTTGAACGCGACGCCGACGCCGAGCAGCAGCGGCAACGCTACGATGTTGGCGAAGTTCAAGGGCAGTCCGATCAGCACGCAGATTTCCAATGTGACCGCACCCGCCACCAGCAACGGCACCAGGGTCAGCAGCACATCCGTGATTCGCCGCAGTGCTAGCCAGAGCAACAGGCTGATCGAGAGCAGCGCCCAGATCCCGGCATGAATAAAGGCTTTTACAACAGTCTCGCCGGATTTGAGGATCGATACTGGTCCGCCGATCGCATTTGGTTCCGCGGCAAGCACCGCGGCGGCAAACTTGCGCAGCGTCTCGTTATCGTCCGGGTCGCCGCGCGGCAGCGCTTCGACGCGCGTTACGCCTTCCTTGGTTTGCCATGACCGCACCAAGTCAGGCGGGAGCGTCTTGAGATTGACGGGTTGCGCCTGAAGCAAGAGCTTCAGCTGTTCGATCATGATCTTGAGCGGATTCACAAAGACCGCCTGTACCTTGTTTCGCATGGATTCATTGGAATCGGCCAGTTTTGCCAGCGCATCGGCAAGACGCCGCGCCGCCGCCGCGCCTTCACCCTTGCCGTCGCCGGCCGTCTTACGCAGGCTATCCGCAGCTCCCTTCAATGAGGTAACGTTCTCTTCGTCGGCAGGCGGCGCATCAACCGAATCAGGGGTCAGCGCCGGATTGAGAGTTTTGGCGCCTTGCGCGATCAGCTTAAGCTTGGCTGGCTGATCGGTCGGAACAAAACTGTCCAACGACATAGTGCGCAGCACTTCCGGGACCTTTCCGAGATGCGCCTCGATCTTGCGCGCGTCGTCTTCCGACTTACCCATGACGTTGACGGCGCTGGCCCCCGTATTCGGATCTTTCCGGAGATCGAGATAGGTGGCGATCGACTCCACGTTGGCGTTTCTTAAATGAATCGGATTGAAATCGAACTTGAGATAGTACAGCGCCGGCATGCCGGCGACGGCGACCAGAAGTGTGCCGACGATAATCGCGATGCGATGTTTTTCCAGGAAATGATCGACCGGCGCCAAAAAGGCATACCCGACCGGCTCTTTTTCGCCCGGCGGATTGAGCAGATTCAACAGCGCGGGAAGTACGGTGACGCTCGCCAGGAACGCGATCATCATGCCGACGCCGGCAATCTTGCCAAGTTCGGAAATACCCTTGTAGTCGGTCGGCAGGAACGACAGGAATCCTGCAGCGGTCGCCATAGCCGCCAGCGACAGCGGAACCGCAGAGCGGTGAGCCGCGCTTACGAGTGCGGCTTCGAGATCGTCGCTTTTGAAGCGCTCCGAACGATAGCGCACGCTGTACTGGATACCGAAATCAACGCCAAGGCCAACGAACAGGACGGCAAATGCGATCGAAAGCAGATTGAGCGAGCCGACCATCATCAGGCCGGCGGCGGTCGTCACCGAAAGGCCGACAAACAGCGTGGCGAATACCGCAAAAATAATCTTCGAGGAGTGCAGCGCCATCCATAAGATGAACAGCACCACCAGTACGGTGCCGACCCCATTGATGATGGCGCCATCCTGGACGGTCGCGAACTCTTCATTGGCGGTAGGGACTGGCCCGGTCAGCCGCACCCGCGCGCCGTATTCGCCCGCCAGATTTAGATCCCGGGCGGCTTGTCTGATTGCGTCGGTCGCGTCCTTGCCTGGTTCCAGCGCGTTGAAATCGAGAATCGGCCTGAATTCGATGAAAGACCGACGATCGGCATCTGACGGCGGCTTGTCATTGACGAGTTCGCGCCATGAAAAACTTCCGGATCCGGTGTTCAATACGTTCTCGACGGTCTCAGCAATCCTCGAGAACGGTTTCACCGTGCTGTCCAGTTTGACTTCGCCGCGCTTGACCCCTTGCAAGCCGGTTTCCAACGCGCCGGTCAGACCACGTAAACTCGGATCGCCGGCCATGATCTCAATCAGGGGTGCCGCCGCTTCGAACTGGCCGGTTACCTGGGCGACTTCCTCTTTTGACAGAAACAGGAGACCATTCTTTTGAAAGAACTCGCTATCGTTCAGCGATCGGACCGAATCGAAATTTTTGGTGTCGCTGGAAAGCCTCTCGATGAGCTTGGCGCTGGCGGCGCTGGCAAATTCCGGCGACGGAGCATCCACCACGGCCAGAATCATTCGCTCCTGTTCGAAAGCTTTTTCGAACGCGTTGTCGCGCTTGCGCCAATCGAGGTCGGGAGAAATCAGCGTGTTGATGTCGGTGTTGATGGCGAAATTTCGAGCCGTGTAGAAACCAGCCCCTACCGCAAGGACGAGTGCGAGCAGAACAGTCAGAAGGGCAAACCGGGTGCAGTTTTTGACAATTGATACAATTAGGCTTGTTAGCACAATTTCTCTTTCTATCTGCCAGGTCTGCTTGAACGCCACGGATATACCGGGGTTCCGGAACCTGAGCTGGTGGTTGAATACACTTCTCTCAACGCCGCGGTAAGGTGGCCGAGGGTGCTGCGATACTGCCCGGTGGTATAGTCGGGATTGCTGAGCCGTAAAATGACGAACGAGTGAGATTGTGACGTACCCGATATTAATGTTATGCTGTAAAATAATACCTATGATGGACGGTCGTAGCAATCTGATCCTGATCCATCTTTGCTTTCGCGAGTAATTTTGTCACAACGTCCTCGGTCCTCCATGCACGTGAGGCATGGGTTCGAGCGAATTGGTGCGGATATTGCACATATTTAAGGCTATGGTGTGAGTCAATCATGAGCGTGGTGCAGTTTGCTTAACGGTCGCCCTATGGACGTATTTCTGGCACAGCCCCGTGGCTTTTGCGCCGGTGTCGTCCGCGCCATCGAAATCGTCGAGCGTGCGTTGGAAAAATATGGTCCCCCGGTCTACGTGCGCCACGAGATCGTACACAACAAATACGTCGTGGAGAGCCTGAAGGGAAAAGGCGCGATTTTTGTTGAGGATTTGTCGGAAGTTCCTCCCTATGCGGTCACCGTCTTCAGCGCCCACGGCGTGGCGAAAAGCGTCGAACAAGAAGCCGTTTCCCGTAGCCTGCCTGTTTTGAATGCAACCTGCCCCTTGGTGACAAAGGTCCACAATCAGGGCAAGCGGTATATGTCGAAGGGTCGTGCCTTGATCCTGATCGGACATGCCGGCCATCCGGAGGTCGAGGGAACCATGGGACAGGTTCCCGGTCCCGTCGTCCTGGTTCAGAATGTAGATGATGTCGCCGCCCTGACCTTGCCCGCCTATACCCCGGTGGCTTACATTACCCAGACGACACTCAGCGTCGACGATACCAAGGACATCATCGCTGCGTTGCAAGCCCGTTTTATCGACATCCAAGGCCCGGACATCCGGGATATCTGCTATGCGACACAGAACCGCCAATCTGCTGTAAGAGACCTCAGCAAGCTCGTGGATGTAATCCTGGTGGTAGGGGCGGCCAATAGTTCCAACTCGAACCGGCTTCGCGAAATCGGCACCGAGGTCGGTGTTGCGAGTTATTTGATCGCTGACGGCAGCGAGCTCAATCCGGAGTGGTTGAAAGGCGCGAAAGCCGTAGGCATCACGGCTGGCGCCTCGGCGCCGGAAGTTCTTGTCGACGACGTCATCGAGGCTCTGCGGCGCATCGGGCCGGTTGCGGTTTCCGTGCTGCCGGGACGGGAAGAAAACATTGAATTCCGGCTTCCAGCCGAACTAACTGCGGGCTGATATACTCTCGACTCGAGTCTAGAAAGAAAACTTGTAATGGCAATACCGTTCTTCAAAGAGCTCCGCATCGGCGGCTATCTGATCAAGCAGAAACTGGCGGGCCGAAAGCGCTACCCGCTTGTGCTGATGCTGGAGCCGTTGTTTCGCTGCAACCTTGCATGCGTCGGCTGCGGCAAGATCGATTATCCCGATGCGATCCTGAACCGCCGTATGTCAGCGCAGGAATGCTGGGACGCAGCGGACGAATGCGGCGCACCGATGGTGGCGATCCCCGGCGGAGAGCCGCTCATTCACAAGGAAATCGGCGAAATCGTGCGCGGACTCGTGGCACGGAAGAAATTCGTCTCGCTTTGCACCAACGCGCTGCTGCTGGAAAAGAAGCTCGATCTGTTTGAACCGTCGCCTTATCTATTTTTCTCGGTCCACCTCGACGGCCTGAAGGAGCACCACGACAAGGCGGTGTCGCAGAAGGGCGTGTTCGATCGCGCGGTGTCGGCGATCAAGGCTGCCAAGGCCCGTGGCTTCACGGTGAACGTCAACGCGACGATCTTCGATGGTCACGCCGCGGAGGAGATTGCAAAATTTCTCGACTTCACCACCGAACTTGGAGTCGGCGTCTCGATGTCACCCGGCTATGCCTATGAGCGCGCGCCGGACCAGGAGCATTTCCTCAACCGCACCAAAACCAAGAAGCTGTTCCGCGACGTCTTTGCGCTCGGCAAGGGCAAGAAGTGGAATTTCATGCACTCCGGACTGTTTCTAGACTTTCTAGCCGGCAATCAGGATTTCGAATGCACCCCGTGGGGCATGCCGGCGCGTAACATTTTTGGCTGGCAGAAGCCGTGCTATCTGCTGGGCGAAGGCTATACCAAGACCTTCAAGGAGTTGATGGACACCACGGACTGGGAAACCTACGGCACCGGCAAGTATGAGAAATGCGCCGACTGCATGGCGCATTGCGGTTACGAGCCGACCGCAGCCAACGCCGCGCTGACCAACCCGTTGAAGGCCATGTGGGTGGCCTTGCGCGGGATTCGCACCACCGGACCAATGGCGCCCGAGATCAATCTCGATAACCAGCGTCCGGCGCAGTATATCTTTTCAGCCGAGGTGCAGAAGCGCCTGTCAGACATTCGCCGCGACGAGGCAGCAGCGGCCGCAGCCAAGCAACAAAAAGCCTCGACAGCGGCATGAGTTGTGCCAAAACTCACCTTATCGCGATGAGAGTTCGGACAAAGCGATTAGCCGTTCGACCTGCGCGTGGGAACTTAGGCGATGGCGGGCACTTCCCCGGCATCCTCCACGACGAGGCTCTCACCGCCTAACAGGAAGCCTCGGCAACCGCGCAAGGACCGTAGCGCCCGATTGAAATCGAGCCCGGTTGAAACCATCGCCCGCAAGGTCAGCGGATTTCGCGCGAGTCCGCGCAGCAGCTTGCGCAGATCGATATTGCCGTCGGGCTTGATTGCGTTAGCTGCCAGCGCCGGCAGCGCGCGGCCGGCCGGATCGCTGATTACGCGCAGCGCCGCAAACGGAAGGCCTGTAGCGGCGGCATAATCGGCGGCGATGTGGCTCTCCATATCAACGGCAACCGCGCCGGTTTCCGACCGCAGCGCCGCCTTGCCGCCTTGAGCCCCGATGACTTCTTCGACGCCAACAAGTCCGCCTTGGACGACGCGTCGCCGTCCCAGCCCCGTACCCGCGATAAGTTCTTCGCTCAGCGCGAGGCCGGCCAGCCAGCGCGAGGCGCCGGCCATGACTTCGGTGGCCACCACTACGTCGCCGGATTTCAGAGTCGGGTCGAGGCCGCCTGCGATGCCAAAGCTGATGACGCCGCGCACGGTCAAGGGGTCAATGCCCGCCAGAAGCGAGCGCAACTGCCGCGGATCGCTGCTGCTGCAGATAACAGTCATGCCGGGCCCACGCGCGATGCGGGCTTCCTGCACAAGACCGGTCACGATCAATACCGGCCGCGGGTCAAACGAAGTGCCCACGGACGCGGCAGTCCCCGCCCCCAAATTCACATTCCAACCCCTACCACCCTACTATTGGTGCTCCTTAGATTCCGATACCGTGCCACCGCCCAGAGCGGAAAAAACTTCGAGTAGCCATGATAGCGCAGATAAAACACCCGAGGAAAGCCCGTTGCCGTGTAGCGCTGCTCGTCCCACAGACCTTTTTGGGTCTGTGTGCTTATTAGGTACTCTATGCCACGTGCGACCGCCGGATGATCGACCTCGCCCGCCGCCATTAATCCAAGCAAGGCCCATGCCGTTTGCGAGGCCGTGGTGGGCGCGCCGTCAAATCCCTTATAGTCGAGTCGGTAGCTGGTCGCATCCTCGCCCCAGCCGCCGTCGCCGTTCTGGATCGACACCAGCCAGTCGACAGCCTTGCGCATCATCGGATCCTGATGGCTGATCCCGACCGCATTGAGCGCACACAGCACCGACCAGGTGCCGTAGATGTAGTTCAATCCCCAGCGGCCGTACCATGAGCCTTCGGCCAGTTGGCTCCGACGCAGATAGTCGACGCCTGCCGCGACCGCGGGACTGTCATGAATGGTTTGCCCGAGCTGAGCCAACATGGAAACGCAGCGCGCCGTCACGTCGTCGGTGGGCGGATCGAGCAGCGCGCCATGGTCAGAAAACGGAATGTTGTTCAGATAGTATTCAAGATTGTCGGCATCGAACGCGGCGAAGCCGCCGTCCCGGCTTTGCATGCCTTCGATCCACTCGCGGCCGCGCTCGATCGCAGCATCGTATTTACCGTTCATCTGGCCGCGTCGCGCGCGATCCATCGCCATCACGACCACGGCGGTATCGTCGAGGTCGGGATAATAGGCATTGTTGTACTGGAACGCCCAGCCGCCGGGCCGCACGTCGGGACGCTTCACCGCCCAGTCGCCTTTGAGATTCAGTTCCTGCCTGGGAAGCAGCCAGTCCAGGCCCTGTCGGGCCGGACCCGAAGCTTCGCCCCCTGCTTCCAGCAAAGCATGGCAGGTGAGCGCGGTGTCCCACACCGGTGAGACGCAGGGCTGGCAATAGGCCTCGTCTTCGCGCATGACCAGAAGCAGATCGAGGGCTTTGCGCGTAACCGCGCGGGGCGGATAGTCTGCACCCTTGCCGAGTGCTTCGTACATCATCACGGCGTTGGCCATTGGCGGATAGATCGCACCCAGCCCGTCCTCGCCGTTAAGCCGCTCCTCGACGAATGCGACGGCGGCATTTATCGCGCGCGCGCGCAGCTTCTTCGGAAACAGCGGCTCGATCGTCCGCAGTACGATGTCCAGCCCGCGGAACAGCGTGAACCAACCCCAGCTTTGATGCGGCGCCTTTGCCGTCATGCCGATCGATCGCGGATCCTGCAGAAACAGTTCGTCGATTCCGACACCGATCTCGTTTCGCGCGCGCGGTTTGAGTGCAGCAAGCACCATCAGCGGCACGACGGTGGTTCGCGCCCAATAGGAAATCTTGTTGATATGGAACGGTGACCACATCGGCAGCAGCATGATCTCCACCGGCAGCACCGGCACGCTGCGCCAGCTCATGACGCCAAACATCGCCAGCATGAAGCGCGTGAACACGTTGCTGTTGATACCGCCGCCATGTGACAGAATCGCCTCGCGCGCCCGCATCATGTGCGGCGCATCGGGTGAGTCACCGATCATCTTGAGCGCGAAGTAGGATTTTACGCTGGCGCTCATGTCGAAATTACCGTCGTGAACCAGTGGCCAGCCACCATGGGAACCCTGCACACGACGTAGATAGTTCGCGATCTTGGCTTCCAAAGCTGCATCGGCCGGCTCGCCGAGATAATGGCGCAGCAACACATATTCGGCAGGGATGGTGGAATCCGCTTCCAGCTCAAACACCCAATGGCCGTCGGGTTGCCTGAGGCCGAGCAGCGCACGCGTCGCCGCGGTGACGCTGTGCTCGAGCGCGACGTTGTCGGGACCGGGTCTGGTACGATCGGAATCCATTATGCTCGCTGTCTATCAGTGTTGGGCTTGCAGTGCTCGATCCAGATTCTTAATGCATGGCCATCACGAGGTCAGCAGCCCGGTCGCCGGACCGCACCGATCCCTCGATGGTTGCCGGCAATCCGGTATCAGTCCAGTCGCCGGCCAGGAACAGGTTTTTGTATGTGGTGACGGGACCTGGCCGCAGCGCGTTTTGTTCCGGCGTGGCTTCAAAGGTCGCGCGCCGCTCACGCACGATTTGCCACGGCGGCAGATCACCCTGGATGCCCGCCGCCTTGCAGATATCCCGCCAGATCGCCCGCGCGAGTTCTTCGCGCGGCAGTTCCACCAGCCGATCTGCATTGCTGACGGTCACCGACAGCCGTTGCGGAAAAGCGAACAGCCACTCCACCAGCCCGCCAACGACGCCCAGGATCGGAGGTTGATCGCTGGGCGGCTCGAACCGGAAATGTGCGTTGACGATGGCGCGGAATTTCGAGGGAGTTTTCAGCCCCGGCAACAACGCAGCGGCGGCCCGCGGCGGCACCGCCATCACGACGGCTTCGCCGGGGCCGACCGCCACGGTGGCGTCGCCGAACTTCAATTCCCTGACGTTGTTTCCCGACAGCGCGAATTCGCGCAGTTCATGTCCAAACCGGACCGACGCGCCCTTGTCCTGCAACAGCTTGATCGCCGGCTCGACCAGGACCGCGCTTAAACCGTCGCGCGCGATCAAGGGCCGGCAAGCCCGACCGCCGGACAGCAACGTTTCGCGCACCACGGCCCCGGCCAGTCCGGCGGACCCCTCCGGCGGATCGACATTAAGCGCCGCCAGCAGCAGTGGCTGCACCAGTCGCCGGTACAGCGTTCCTTCGCAGCGAATGGTGTCGCCGACCAACCGGCTCTGTCGCGACCATATCAAAGGCGCCAGCGCGAGATAATCCGACAATCCGGTGGCCGGCACGCGGCGGTTGCCGTCCAATACCCACAGCGGCAGCCGGCCGTCGCCAAGATCAAGCTGCCATCGTTGGCCCGAAGCAAGGTCGACGAATGGAAATTGCGCGCTTTTAGGCCCGACCAAGCCGGCTTCGGTGCCGATCGACCTTGCGTAAGCCAGGGCGTGGCGATTGCCTGACAGCAGCAGATGGTTGCCATTATCGATGGTGAGATTGGTCGCCGCGTCGAAGTAGGAGCGGCAGCGTCCGCCGGCCTGCTGGGTCGCTTCGTGGACCTGCACCCTGTATCCTGCGCTGGCCAGCCGGACGGCTGCCGACAGGCCCGAAATTCCCGCACCGATGACGTGGACGTTTCTCTGCATCAGATGAAAGCGTAGCGAAGGAGAATGACGATGCGCGCGGCCCTGTTGAGGCGAACCGGCTCGCGCGGCGGCGAGAACCCGCGGTCGACAAGCAGTTCCAGAATCGCTTGGTAGTATTTGGACATGATGCGTGGCGCGCGCACCACGCGCCGCGCATTGCGGTCCATCACCTCGTCCGCTTTGACAAAATGTGCCCGCGCGCGCGCCGCCAGCGGCAAGCAGACTTTGGGCAATGCGGGATTCGCGATTACTTTCTGCGGATCGCAGCTGGTGATGCCGGCGTGCAGCAAACCTTCGCGCGGAAGATACAGACGGCCGATGCCGGCATCCTCGTCGAGGTCGCGCAGGATATTTGTGAGCTGCAACGCGCGCCCCAGATGATGGGCGAGCAGAATGCCGTCGTCTTGTGCGAGACCAAACACCCGTACCGACAGGCGCCCTACCGCACTGGCGACGCGGTCGCAGTAGAGGTCGAGGGTTGCAAAATCCGGCGCCCGGATATCCGCGGGTACGTCCATCTCCATGCCGTCGACGATGGCTAGAAAATCCTCGCGCTGCAGGCCGAACTTCTGGACCGATGCGGCGTAATCCCGCAGCCTGGCCGGCGGATGGCCCTGATACAGCGCCCCGATATCGTCACGCCACTGCTGAAGCGCGGCCAGCCGCTCCGGCCGTGGGCCGTCGGAATCGGCAATGTCGTCGACCTGCCGGCAGAAGCTGT
Source organism: uncultured Bradyrhizobium sp. (assembly GCF_964252615.1). Taxonomy (NCBI): domain Bacteria; kingdom Pseudomonadati; phylum Pseudomonadota; class Alphaproteobacteria; order Hyphomicrobiales; family Nitrobacteraceae; genus Bradyrhizobium; species uncultured Bradyrhizobium sp. Next base: position 19,754 of record NZ_CAXUNQ010000026.1, on the reverse strand, counting down.
AGATCTGAAACATCGCGTCGCGCTGCGCGTGCGGCAGAATACGCATCGCCGCGTAGAACGAACTTCCCGATGCTGACCTCTCGAAGGCTGCAGGCTGGCTTGTCATTGGCTGGTTCATGCGCCCGGCGTCGGTCTGGACATCGCAAGGCTGCCCGTCGCGCGACGCCAGATCGCGCCTGCAATGCCGCTCAGGCTGAAGCCGGCCATCGCGGCCTTGCTGAGGTGGACACGTTCGCTGAGGGGATCGCGCACCTTCAGAAGTTGTACGATCTGGCGCGCGTAGGTCTGGATCACGGCGATCTCGCAGGCCAATCGTGCATCGGCGACCTGCAGTTCCAATGAGCAGCCTTCATATAGCAGCGCCGCGTTTCTGCTTGCAAGCTCGTGAAGGCATGACAGCAACGTCCCTGAGGCGCGCGAGGCTCCAAGTTCTTCGGCGGATGCACCATGCCGGGCCATCACATCGCGGGGAATGTAGACGCGGTTGAGTTCCCGGAAATCCTTGCCGCAATCCTGCAAATGATTGTTGATCTGCAGCGCTGCACATATGGCATCCGATGCAGGCCAGGTCGCGGTGCTCTCGCCGTGAACGTCAAGCACGAAACGTCCGACCGGCATTGCCGAATAGGAACAGTAATGGATCAGGTCGTCCCAGTCCTCGTAGCGAAGCTTGGTGACGTCCATTCTAAACGCCGTCAGCAGGTCCCGGGCGTGACGCGGCGGTAAGCCACGCGCCGAAAGGGCATCACGCAAGACCACCGCCTCGTGTTGACGGTCCCCCTGTCCGAGCAGATTTGCCTCAAGCTCGTCCAGCAATCCGAGCTTGGCCTGATTGTCCAGCGACCCATGATCGGCGATATCATCGGCGCTCCTGACGAAATTGTAGAACGCAAGAATTAGCGCCCGGTGACGAGGATGGATGATCCATGACGCGACCGGAAAATTTTCATCGCGATGGGTCTTGCCGGATCGCAGTTCACGCGCGGTGGTCATCGGATCGATTGTACTTGACTGTTGGACATGGCCGTTCCCCGGATGTTCCAATGGAACAGTGGCAGCCGGGATCGCTCGCGGACCCCCATATATGGGAAATTCGCGGGCAAAACCAATGCTATCTCATGGCTTCGGAGAGCACGGCATCCAGTCAGGCAGAAAACCTAGGCGTGAAAGCCAGCGTTCAATGTTATTGAAGAAGTTACTGCCCGTGATTGGTTAGCACCTGAATGCAACCCTTCGTCAACTTCGCACGATTTTGCTGCAAGCACGCCAGAATGGTGAAATCACCCTGATCCATCAGGGAGCGGCAAAAACGCGAAACATCGCGCGAGCAAGCCTTCTGTTCATCTGGCGTGCCGCCACGCTGTTGCGCGATGGCACCAGTCGAAATCGATGCAGACAGCAGCATGAGGGCAAAGAAAAATTTTCGCATTGGATTCCTTCGTTCTGACAAGAGAATTGTGATTCGAGCGCCTAGCACACCAAGGAGGACCGCGCAGCCCACGCGTCGCTTGATGTACCTCAGGTGGGATTGTTCACTTCAAACGCGCGGCTTCGAGGATGGTTCGGATATCCAAAGGCGCTTCCAATTGCGGCTAAATTTACGTCGGACTCACACCGGCCGCATGCCGCGCGACGATTCGCTTCAATAGCAGCAATAACGCATTGATATATATCATTATTATGATTACACCAAGCCTGGGCGGTATCGAAATTCTCGCAGCAGTAAATCCCTTCGCTAGCATCGGCCGATCGGTATGTTTTATAGCGGTCCCTGCGGTCGGCAGAACAGCGGGTGCTCGACCACCACGACCTGGTTGAACCAGATGCAAATCTGCGACACTAAAACTTTGATGCGGCGCGACGTATCTTGGTGAGACGTCATTTTAACGGGAAAGCTCGATATGAAAGTGTTTGGTTCCAAAATTCTGGGGCGGACCATAAAAATTGCCAGCGTCGGCGCCGCATTGATGCTGTCGGCGTCGGCAAGCCAGGCCCAGCCGGCAGCGCCATTTGCCGGTTTCGATGGATCATGGTCCGGCAACGGCACGGTTTCCCTATCCGACGGAACGACCGAGCGCATCCGCTGCAAGGCCAGTTACAAGGTCAACAATACCGGGCTTGGCCTGAAGCAAAACCTTCATTGCGCCAGCGACAGCTACAAATTCGACCTGAGCAGCGATGTCACCAGTTATGGCGACCGTATCTCGGGCAATTGGAGCGAGGCGAGCCGCAATATCTTCGGCAATCTGCAGGGTACGGCTGGCGGCGGACAGATCGAGGTGTTTGTCGAGGCATCGGGATTTGCCGCCAACTTGACGCTTCGTACCACCGGCAACAAGCAGACAGTTCAAATCAGCTCCAAAGGGGAAATCAGAGGCGTCAACATCACGATGACAAAGGGCTGATGCGATTGTCATGGTTATTCCGGGTCTGCGCTCAAGGGCGCATCCGGATGACCCGAGAGCGTTTGCGCCGGACTATTCCGCAGGCTTCGCGTGACCCGCAGTCCCGCGAAGTTTTTGCGACAGGTTGATCAGGAACATTGCCGTCGGCCGCAGGATAAACAGGTCCGCAACCAATGCCGCGACCATCGCGAACGCGCTGAGCCAGCCGAACAGCCGCAGCGACGGCAGATCGGAAAATACCGTCACCACCAGGCCGCAGGCCAGCACCACGGTGGTCAGGATCAGCGCCGGCCCGACCAGCACGGTCGCCCGCTCCACCGCCAGTTCCGGACTGACGCCCGGCGTCATTTCAAGCCTTAGCCGGTTGAGGAAGTGGATCGTGGCGCTTAAGCCCAGCCCGAACGACACGGTAAGCGCGACGACGCTTGCGAACTGCAATCCTTCCCCGAGTAACCACAGCACGGTGCCGGACAATACCACCGGGAAAATCCCCGGCAGAATACACGACAACATCACGACCATCGAACGAAACGCGAGTCCGATAAAGATGGCGACCAGCGCAAATTCGATGGTGAGGCCACGATTGAGCTTCTGGATCATGTTGGCGCTGTTGCGCGCGGCAATCGCCGAAAGACCGGTGACCGCGATTTCGTAGCCCGGATGTGCCTTGCGCACGGTGTCGAGCCCGCGGTCGAGCTTTTCGACGACTGGAAGAATATCGCTGGAATCGAGATCCGGCACCCGGCCCGACACCACCACCGCGTCCTGATCGGCGGAGATGAAACGCCGCACCAGATGCTCGGGAATGACGTTGACATACGCCTTCAGGGTCGCGACATCGGAACTTCCGGCTTTCTCGGCGAGCCAGCGCCGCAGTGTCTCCAGCGACCAGACATTGCCGACGCCGGCCTGTTTCTCGACCAGCGAATGCGCATCGGCGATGGTCTGCAGCGTCTCCGGCGAATAGAGCGAGGCGTCCTTGGGAAACTCGATCAGCACGTCGATCGGATTGGCGCCGGTGAGCTTGGCGTCGAGACGTCCGCTTGCGGCCACCGCCTGCTGCTTGTCAGGCACCTGATCGGCCAGCCGGTAGCGCGGCTCGAGGTTCGCGTAGATGACACCGAGCCCGCCGACGAACAGCAGCGCAAGCAGGCTGAACAGGCCAGGGCGGCCGACCATCCGCACCGCTATCCAGTAACAGAAATTGCGCAGCGCCTGCACGCCGGCATCGGCGCTTTGAAACTTCACCGCGAAAACCTTTTCGTTGCGCACGAACAGGACGCCGAACACCGGCACCAGCGACAACACCGCGATCAGCGCGATGATGGTGGCGGCGAGCCCCGCCTCGCCGAATTTGCGGATCAGGTCGGAGTCGGAGAATTGCAGGGCAATGAACGATATGCCGGCGGTGCCGTGCGTGAGCACGCAGGCCGGTCCGACCACGAGCACGGCGTTCTTGAACGCGGTATATTTGTCCTGCCCGGCGATCAGGCGGTCTCGCGCGGCAAAAGTCAGCTGCATCGAGTCCGAAAAGCTGATCACCATGATCAGCGGCGTCATCACGTTCAGGAACATGTTGAGGTTGAAATTGGCCCAGCCAAGCCCGCCCAGCGCCAGCACGATCGCGATGATCGGCGGAAAGGCCGCCACGACCATGAACGATATCTTGCGGAAGAAGATGATTGCGATGATGCAGCCGGCGAGAATGCCGAGGATATTGTAGGTCAGCCCGTCGCGCTTGACCGCATTGCGGATTTCGAGCTGCATCACAGGCACGCCGGATAATTCGGCGTTGAGATTGCTGCCCTTGAGATCGTCCGCCATCAGCTTGCGGATCTCGCCGATCGTTTTGCTGAGCTTGCTGCTGGAAACGACGTCGGGCTCGAGCGACAGCACGATCAGCGCCAACGTGCCATCTTCGGACAGCAATTTGCCGCGGATGATCTCGTTGGTTTTGACGGTCTCGATGAATTTGTCGTACTCGGCGCCCTGGGGCAGGTCCTGTGGAAACAACGCAGCCGGCAGCTTGCCTGGCGCCGGCGCCTGCCGGGCGGAAAACAGCGAGATCAGGCCGCGAGTACCCTCGACAAGCTGCAGGTCAGTGACCAGATCGCGCACCTTTTCCAGATTGTCGCGGGCCAGCAGCGTTTTGCCCTCGACTACGACCAGGACGTCGAATTCGGTCGCGGGGAAGCGCTTGGTGACCGCTTCGTATTGCCGGTATTCCTTAGAATTGGAGCGGAACAGCTGGCTCAGCGAATCGTCTATCTTGATGCGTTCAATGCCGAAAATCGCCGCAATGAAAAGCACGCCGAGAATGATGCAGGACAGAATCGGCGCCTGAACCGCGATTAGTCCGATCCGCTCGAGCCCGAAAGCGATGCTGTCCGTCGGCCGCCGTTCTATTTTTTCGGCTTGTTCGACGTGGACCTCACTGTCGCTGTTCTTTTCGAGCATGCCTTATCCAATTCTTACGTCGACTCAGCCTGTACCCTGGTTCCGGGGCGTGAATGAGGCTGAAAGCCGCGCCGGATCGGGCGCTAGCCCTTGAAAACATGCATTAAATCGCCGCGACGGGTGTGTAGCAGGTCTAGGTGACATCTCGCAAGTGCGAGGCAGCAGCAATCTGGTGCACTCGACGGCTTTGGAGCTTGATTTGGTTCATGCCGGCTCGATACGAGCCTGACCGCTGCTTTCATCCTTCAGCGCGACACCGGTCACTTGCCGAGCCAGCCCTTCCCGGATCAGCCAGGCGATCTTGAAGGCGGCCTCGTCATGGCTCAGCCCCGACGAATGGATATTGGAGACGCAGTTGCGTTCGGCATCCATACGGCCGGTTCGGGGCGCGAAAGTCAGATAGGCCCCTACGCTGTGGGGAGCGGACAGGCCCGGCCGTTCGCCGATCAACATTACGGCCATGCGTGCGCCAAGCAGCGCGCCGATCTCATCGCTCAAAGCGACCCGCGCACCGGAGGCGACAATGACGGGGCCGAGTTGGATTTTGCCGATAGCTAACCGCGAGACAAGAGCGCGTACCAGTTCGACCGCCTGCACGGTGACCGCCGACGGCGACAAGCCATCGCCGATGACGATGGCAAGATCGCATGGAACGCGCGAACCGTCCGCCAACAGACCCTGCGAGGCCGCGTCGAGCTTGCGTCCAAGATCGGGGCGCCGCAGATAATCCTTGCGGCTTCGTGCGCGGCTCGAAACCCGCAATGTCTGCAAGCCCAGCGCGTCGAGGCCGGCAATGATGGCCGAAATATCGAAGCCGGCATGAACGGCGTCACGGGCGCGGGCGTGATCAAGCATGAACGCAAGCAGTGCGGACGTCGGCAGGCTGGCGCCGGAACGGCCCAGCCCGACCCGCGCCGGGGTCAGATGCCGCAGATCGCGCAACCCTGGGGATGGCGGGGGCGTTTTCAAGGGCTGTTATTCGGCAGGAACCGATGCCTCGCGCAGCCGTATCGAATAATTTGACGCGTTCTGCTGACCGCTGGAGGCATCGCGCGCGAACATGATCAGGTGGTGCGCAACGAGGATCGAACTGATGAGATATTCGATCTGGCCGCGCGCCAGCCGCCGCAGCGCGAATTTCCAGAACTGCCATTTGTAGTCGCCGAGCACGCCGACCTTCCAGAAGATGTTGCGCAGCATGGTCAGGCCGAGTTTGACGTTCGCCCACGTCGCCTGTTGCGGCGTACGTACATGGATCCGCTTCGGATAGGTTTCGCGGATCTGATACTCGTAGCGCTCCAGCAGTTTTTCCGGTTCGTAGGCGCTGCCCATGCAGGCGCGCCACGTCGTCACCACGTCGTCGTAGGGTAACCGGAAATCCACGTTGGAATCGCGGCCTTCGTCCTCGATCAGGCGGCCTTCCTTTTGCAGCCGGTCCCACAGCGGCGTTTGCGGCAGCGCTTGCAAAAGATTGATGGTCAGCAGCGGAATTTGCGATGCATCGATGAATTCGAGCAGATGCTGCCCGGATTCTGGCTTGTCGGTGTCTAGGCCCAAAATGATGCCGGACACGACCTCCATGCCGTAATTGTTGAGGGTATGAATGGCTTCCATGATGGGAACCATCATGTTGTGGTCTTTCTTCATCGCCTTCAGCGCGACCGGGTCGGGCGTCTCGATGCCGCAGAAGATGGTGGCGAAGAAGGCCTCACGCATTTGCGACAGGATTTCAGGGCGCTTGGCGATGTTGAGCGTCGCTTCGCAGGAGAAGCGAAGCACAAAGCCGGTACTCTTCTGCCATTCGATCAGATGCGGCAGCAGGTCGAGCGCGGCCTTGCGGTTGCCGATGAAATTGTCATCGACGAAGTAGACCGAGCCGCCAATTCCGCATTCGAGCAGTTTGTCAAGTTCCGCAGTGATCTGCTGCGGCGTTTTCAGGCGCGGATTGCGTCCGTACAGCCCAGGAATGTCGCAGAACTCGCACTGATAGGGACAGCCGCTGGAATATTGAATGCTGCCCAGAAAATAACGTTTGATCTCGGCGAGTTCGTAGGCCGGAATCGGAAATTTGGTCATATCGAGCCGGTCGGCGGTTTTCAGCACCACCTGATGTTCCGGCCGCGACGGATCCCGCGCAAGCCGCGCGATCAGGTCGTCGGTGGCGTCGCCGAGTTCGCCGACATGCAGATAGTCGAACGAGGGATAGTAGTCCGGGCATGCTGAAACCGACGGCCCGCCGATCGCCACAGCCAGATCGAAGGCATGGGCGCGACGACAGATATCATTCATCTGCTGGCGCTGGATGTGCATGCCGCTGACGAACACGGCCTCGGCCCATTCGAAGTCTTCCTGCGTCGCCAGGCGGATGTTTTCGTCGACGAAGCGCACCGGCCAGTGCGCCGGCATGTAGGCCGCGATCAGCAAAATGCCCTGCGGCGGCATGAAGGCCTGCACGCCTGCTAAGGGATAGGCATATTCGAAGGTGCCGAATGACGGCGTATAGCGCGGAAAGACGCACAGGATGCGCCGTACAGTCTCTATGCCCTCAGCTCTCATCGAAGTTCCCATGCCACCAGAAGCATTCTAAGCACGACAGCGGAGGCTGGGCTACAAATTCCTCAACATTGTGGCAGCGTCAGGCAATCAACGGCAATGCAAAATCGGGCAGCAGCCCCTCGCCTCCCACCAGCCGGAAATCGGCCCCCGCGAGGCCTGTGCGGAACAACCATTCGTCAAATTCAGGCGCCCGCTTCAGGCCGAACAGGTCGCGGACATAAAGCGCATCGTGAAACGAACTGGACTGGTAATTCAGCATGACATCGTCGGCGCCGGGCACACCCATGATGAAGGTGACGCCGGCCGCCGCAAGCAGCGTCAGCAGATTGTCCATGTCATCCTGATCGGCTTCAGCATGGTTGGTATAACAGACATCGACGCCGAGCGGCAGGCCAAGCAGCTTGCCGCAGAAATGGTCCTCCAGCCCGGCGCGGATGATTTCCTTGCCGTCATAAAGATATTCCGGGCCGATGAAGCCCACCACGCTATTGACCAGCAGCGGATCGAAGGCACGGGCGACGCCGTAAGCCCGGGCTTCAAGGGTCTGCTGATCGACGCTGTGATGGGCGTTGGCCGATAGCGCCGAGCCCTGCCCGGTTTCGAAGTACATCACATTGCTGCCGACCGTGCCGCGGCGCAGCGACAGTCCGGCTTCGCGCGCTTCTTTCAAGAGCGCGAGGTCGATTCCGAAGCTGTTGTTGGCGATCTCAGTCCCGGCGACGGACTGGAACACCAGATCGACGGGAAGACCCTGATTGATCAACTCAAGCGTTGTCGTAACATGCGCCAGCACGCAGCCTTGGGTCGGAATCTGAAGCCGCGAAATAATGTCGTCAAGCAACCGCACCAGTCCTCCCAATACCCGCGGATCGTCGCTGGCCGGATTGATCCCGATGCAGGCATCGCCCGATCCGAGCATGATGCCGTCGAGAATGGACGCGATGATTCCCTTGGCGTCGTCAAACGGATGATTGGGTTGCAGCCGCACACTCATGCGCCCGCGCAGGCCGATGGTGTTACGAAAGCGCGCGATGACATCGCATCTCTTCGCGACTAGAATCAGGTCCTGGTTGCGCATCAGTTTTGAGACCGCTGCCGCCATTTCCGGGGTTATGCCCCGAGCAACCTGTGCCAGCGCAGTCGATGTCGCCGCGTCCGACAGCAGCCAGTCGCGGAAGGCACCGACCGTCAGCGCGGAAATTGCGGCAAAGGCCGCCGTGTCGTGGCTGTCGATGATCAGCCGCGTGACCTCGTCGTCTTCGTAAGCCACCACGGTTTCGTGCAGGAATTGCCGGAGGGGGACATCCGCCAGCGCCATTCGCGCCGCGATCATTTGCTCCGCCGTGTCCGCGGCAATACCCGCCAGCCGATCACCGGAGCGAGACGGCGTGGCCTTGGCCAGCAGATCGCGCAGGTCATCGAAGACATATGAGTGCGCACCGATGACGTGGCGGTAGATCATGACAGCACTAACCTCGTAGGCGGATTAGCGCAGCGTAACCCGCCGCGGGAAAACTGGAAATGAAATGGTGGATTGCGCCTGCGCTAGCCGCCCTACGTACTGACCGGCAAAGATGCGGATGGCCGGGACACGCCTGGCCATGACGAAGGAGAATGCCTGTTTGAGACGTCTAAGCAGCTCGCACCGTCGCCAGGAACTTGATGACCTCGGCCTTGAGGCGCTTGTTCTCATTCGACAGCAGTTGTGCCGACGACAGTACCTGCGACGACGCCGAGCCGGTGTCACCCGCACCGCGGTTGACATCGGCAATCGAGGTTGCGACCTGCGTGGTGCCGATCGCCGCCTGCTGCACGCTGCGGGCGATTTCCTGGGTAGCCGCCCCCTGTTGCTCGATGGCGGCTGCGATGGTCGCGGCGATTTCCGACACCTTGCCGATGGTGCCGCTGATTTCCTTGATTGCGACCACCGATTCCCGCGTCGCCGCCTGCATCCCGGCGATTTGCCTGGAGATTTCGTCGGTCGCCTTCGCGGTCTGCGAAGCCAGCGCCTTAACCTCCTGAGCCACCACCGCAAAGCCCCGCCCTGCTTCGCCGGCGCGGGCGGCTTCGATGGTGGCGTTAAGAGCCAATAGATTGGTCTGCTCGGCGATGGTGGTGATCAGCTTGGTGACGTCGCCGATCCGATTGGCGGCAAGCGACAAATCCGCAATGCGCGCATCGGTCTTCTCCGCCTGATCCACCGCCTCGGTGGCAATACGGTTGGAATCCAGCACTTGGCGGCCGATCTCATTGATGGATGTGGTCATTTCCTCGGTCGCGGAGGCCACTGACTGCACGTTGGCCGAGGTTTCTTCTGATGCCGCCGCCACCACGCCCGAGAGTTGCTGGGTCGCCGCGCTGCTCCGGGTCAGGACCATGGCGGAGTTTTCCAGTTCGTTCGAGGCCGAACTGACGTTCTCGATGATATTGCCGACGGCGGTCTCAAAACTGTCTGCCAGATTGTGCAGCTCGACGCGGCGGACCGCTGCCAGCTCACGCGCCTTTTCCTCACGCTCAAAGGTTTCGCGTTCCGCCTTGGCAATCGCCTGCACTTTGAACTCCTCGACGGCCTGGGCCATCTGGCCGACCTCGTCGTTGCGCCCAAGTCCCGGCAATTGCACGTCAAAATTTCCGATCGCAAGCTCGCGCATGGCCTTGGACATCGCCGTCACCGGCCGGGAAATATTGCGCCCGACCACAAATGAAGCGACGGTACCGGCTAGGGCCACGCCAAGAAGGATCAAGGTCAGCATCGTTTGCTGCTGGTCAAGTTTGATGCCGGCGCGGGCGATCTCTCGATCTTTGCCGTCGCTGCTTGCAGTAATCAATTCGTCGATGAGCTTCTCGATGTCGAGGAAATTCCGCTCCGCGCCCTTGATGAACATAAGTGCCGATCCGGCGTCGCCGTCGGCCATCTCGATCGCGTTTTTCGACTGCTTCAGGTAGCCTGCGACAGCCGCTTTCAGTTTCTCAAAGGTTTCCTGTCTGATCGCGCCCTGATTGCCCTCGACCGCCTTCAAGACGTCCGAAATCTTCGCGGCTGCGGCGGAAGCGTCCTTGGCGACGGCCTGGACCTTCTTTTCATCCTTCTCGTTGGCCGCGGTGGCCGCCAGCCGATAGAGCTTGGCGTGCGCGATCCACACCGCGGTGTTGAGATCGGTCGCCAGTTCAGATTGCCGCACCGGACCTGCCATCAGCGCATCGACGCTGGCCTGATTGAAGCGCAGGGTTTGCAAAGCGTAGGCGCCGAGCCCTACCAGCACCACGATCAAGAAGGCCGGCGCGATCTGGACCTTCCAGGACAGGCCGATGTTTCTTATCCAGTTCAGCATATCAACCCTTTGAGGTGCGCGTTCGCAAGCGGTCGCGACTGCGAGTCAGAGCTTGTAGATGCCCGCGCACACTGCGGTATCGTTCAGCTTCTCGCAGTACATTTGCTTGGGTTCAACTTTTTTGCTGACGGGGTTGACGAATTTGTAGTCCTGCCAGAACGACCCCTGCTTGCTGGCGAGTTCGACTCGTTCCTTGACGTAAAGTTTGCCGTCCACGTCCTGGGCGTCGATCATATCTTTGCCAACGAACTTTTCGTTCGACCCGTGCGCCAGCACCTTGCCGTCGAGCTGATAGACCACGACGTAGAGATCGCGGTCGATAAACTTGCCGGCTTTGTTGCTGATTTCGGGATAGGCCTTGTCGGGTCCCTGGTCTTTGATGAAGGCGGTGGCCTTTTTCACCATGGCTATGGCGTCATCCTTGCCCGCCCCATCAGCCGCGACGGCAACGCCCGCAAAAACGATCGAGGCGCCTATAGCGGAAACAAAATGTGTGAATGCCCTGGCTTTCATGTTCAACCTCCGGATGGTTTTAGCGGCCCATAAAGCCGCACACGGGAGAATTCGCATAAAACAGGAAACCGTCCGTTAACATTGTCCGCGCGGGGGGCCAGGATGGCCAATTTAGCGCCCGAGACGCGCAAGCACCACCTCCTCACCATCGGTGTCGTTAGACGTGCCGGCCTGCTGCATGACCGGAGGACCAGGCCCACTGAAAATTGAAGCCTCCAAGATGGCCGGTGACGTCGACCACTTCGCCGATGAAATACAGTCCGGGCACCGATTTCGCCTCGAATGTCTTTGACGACAGCCCGGCGGTGTCGACGCCGCCGAGCGTCACCTCCGCGGTCCGGTAGCCTTCAGTCCCGCTGGGCCGGACGTGCCAGGCCTTCACTGCCAAAGTAGCCTGCACCAGCAGCTTGTCGGGAAAATCTGCCAGCCGGTCCGGGCCGCCCACGGTATTCGCGATGGTCTGGGCGAGCCGCCTTGGGAGAACGCCGCTCAACGCCGTGGCCGGCTCCTGCCGGGGATGGTCGCGGCGCAGCTGCTTCAGGAACGCGAGCACATCGCGCTCCGGGGCCAAGTCGATGGCGATATCTTCGCCTTCGCGCCAGTAGGACGATATCTGCAAAATCGCCGGACCGCTCAATCCGCGATGCGTGAACAGCAGTGCCTCATCGAAACGGGTCTTGCCGCAGTTCACAACGCAATCGACGGAAACGCCGGACAGGCCGCCGAATTGCGCCAGCAGGCGCGCGTCGAAGGTAAGCGGCACCAGCGCCGCGCGCGGTGTTACGATCGGGAGAGCGAATTGCTCGGCGATTTTGTAGCCGAATCCGCTGGCACCGAGTTTAGGAATTGACGGTCCGCCGGTTGCGATTACCAGGGATCGGCAACGAAACTCGCCTTGATCGGCAACGACGGCAAAGCCGCCCTCGTTTTTAGTGATCGCGGAGATGCGCACACCGAGACGCAAATGCGCGCTCTGGCATTCATGCAGCAGCATGTCGATGATCTGCCGCGAGGATCCATCGCAGAATAGCTGGCCGCGGCTCTTCTCGTGCCATGCGATGCCGTGTTTCTCGACCAGGGCGACGAAATCATGCTGGGTATATCCGTTGAGCGCCGAATGGCAAAATCGGGGATTTCCGGACAGGAAATTCGCCGCCGACGTGTGCAAATTGGTAAAATTGCATCGCCCGCCGCCGGAGATACGAATTTTTTCAGCCGGATGCCTGGCCTGCTCCAGCACCAGCACCGAGCGGCCGCGCTTACCCGCGATGCCGGCACACATCAGCCCCGCGGCACCCGCCCCTAGAATGATGACGTCATGGTCACCCTTGGGCATGATCGTTTTCTGAAAACCAGATTACACTTTTCGGAATCATGCCTCCGTTCATTCCACCAGCAGCACATCCACTGCAACGCCAAGCTTCTGCTTGCGCGAGCCCACGATCACGCCGTCCACCGGCGATACGTCGGAAAAATCCCGCCCGACCGCGAGAACGATGTGGTCGTTCTCGACCAAAAGATCGTTGGTCGGATCAAACCCCACCCAGCCGACCTCCTCGCCGCACCAGACCGAAACCCATGCATGGGTGGCGTCTGCACCCTGCAGACGCGGCTTGCCTGGTGGCGGAATGGTACGCAAATAGCCTGAGACATAAGCCGCCGGCAGCCCGAGGCCGCGGAGGCCTGCGATCATGGCATGGGCAAAATCCTGGCACACGCCATGACGTTTCTCGAACACCTCCTGCATCGGCGTGGAGATCACCGTCGCTTTCGGATCGTATTTGAATTCGGTGCGGATGCGGTGCATCAGGTCGACCGCACCCGCCAGGATCCCGCGCCCAAAAGGAAAGCTTTCCGCAGCGTAGGCGGTGCCGAGATCGAGCACCGGCACCAGCGGACTCGCAAAGACGTAGCCGATCGGCGACGCGGCCCCCAATGTATTGGCTTCGAACGCCGCCTCGCGGACGCTTTCCCATCCAGGACTGGCGGCGGCGCGCTGTGGCGCATGACGGGATATCGTGACCCGCGAACGGGAATCGATGCGCAAGGTGCGGTGCGGCGTTTCGATCAGCACGCTCTCAATGTGCGTTCCGAAAAAGTCGGAGCGTGCGGTTCGATCCGCAGGCCGCGGCCTGATGTCGACGACATGCGATACCAGTTGCTGGCCGTCGCCGCTTTTCGGTTCCAGCCGCAGCGAACAGCGCGCGAAGCTGACCGGGCTATCATAGCTGTATGTCGTGACATGGCGGATTTCGTAGATCACGCGAGGCCGGTCAGTTTCTCGGGCCGGCTCGCGCTGGCGCCGTGCGGGAAATAATGCGAGCCAATGGCGTCGGCGAGTGTAAGCAAATCCTGTTCCAGCGCGAACAACGATTTGGTATCGAGTTCAGCGGCGTCACCCGTGGTCAGTGTCGCCCGCAGCGCGACCGCAAGGCGCTGCGGACGCTCGATCAATCCGCCCTCTTTCAAAGCCGGCAGGCTGGCGATGTGATCGTTCAGTGCCGAGACCTGGAACGCGACCGACCTTGGATTATAGGGATCGAGGACCACGAGATCGCGCACCGGGGCCAGCAGGGGCGCTATGAGATAGCGCGAACGATAAGTGATCTGGCAATCCACCAGCGTCAGCAGGATGTCGAGGTCTTCTTCGTCAGCCTCTTCATAGGCGAACTGCCGCGCGAAGCGTGCGGTGTTGATGGAGCGCTCGGCTCTGCGGCCCATGTCAAGAAAGCGCCAGCCGGCGGCGCGGTTCATATTCTCTTGGCTAAGCCCGGAGAACGTCGCAAGCTCACGCAGCGTCAGTTCGGCAGCGCTGACCACGCCGTCGTCATCGTGGACAGCCTCAGACAGCCGCGCTGCCATCTCGGTAATGACCTGCCAGGCATCCGGCGACAACCGTTCACGCAGCGAAGCTGCCGTTCGCAGCGCGGAGCGAACCAGCGACAGCGCCGAGCCAAACTTGTCGGCGGCTTGCAGCGCTTCGGTTGCGATCCGTGCCGTCTGCGAGCGCGCGCCCGATGACGTCGCGCCCCAGGTCACCAGCAACCGCGCGATCCGCTCCACCGAATGCTGCGAGGTCGCGGCGCGGTTGTGGTCGCGCTGCAGGCCGAGCGCGCGTACCAGCCGCAACGTCGCTTCGGCCCGTTCAAGATAACGTCCGAGCCAGAACAGATTGTCGGCGGCCCGGCTCGGCAATACGCCGGCGACGCGCCTGATCCGCACGCTGTCCGAGGCCGGCAGCAGCGTCGTGGTCGAAACCGCCTTGTCGGACACTACCCAAACGTCGGCCGCGCGGGTGCCATCGCCCATCGAAACCGCGCGCGCATCGAGCTGGTCGGCGATCCGGCAGAAGCCACCGGGCATCACCGTCCAGCCATCCTGCGTGGCCGCCGCGAAGACCCGCAGCACGAACGGCCGCGGCGTGATGCGGCCATTTTCCCACACCGGCGTCGTCGACAGTCGCACCAGTTCCTGTCCGACAAAATCGATGCCGCGATGTTCGATCGCTGCCTTCAGCCGATTGCGCTCATTGACGGAAAGCTCGGAAGCCAACACCGGGCCGTTGCCGGGAAAACCGGGAACGCCCCGGACGTAGGCGCCCTCGATCGCGAAATCGTCGAGCTGCGACAGTACTTGCTCGCGCGCCGATTTCTGCCCGCACCACCACGTTGCGATGTGCGGGATCTTGAGCTCTTCGCTGAAAAAGCGCCGGCTGAGACTGGGCAGGAAACCCAGCAGCGCGCGCGCTTCCATGACACCCGAACCCGGCATATTGGCAACGACGACGCCGTTCTTGCGGATTACGTCGATCAGGCCGGGCACCCCAAGCTGTGAGGAGGCGTTGAGTTCGAGCGGATCGAGAAAGTTGGCGTCCACCCGGCGCAGCAGCACGTCGAGCCGCTTCAATCCGGCCACAGTACGGATATGAATGCGGTCACCGCTGACGGCGAGGTCGTCGCCCTCGACCAGCAGGAATCCGAGATAGCGCGCCAGCGTGGCGTGCTCGAAATAAGTTTCGCTGAAGCTGCCCGGAGTGAGCAATCCAATGCGCGGCTCGTCGCGGTCGGCGCTGGCGCGCAGGCTTTCGCGAAACGCTTCAAAGAACGGCGCTACCCGCTCGACCTTCATGGATTTGTAAAGAGAAGCAAAAGCGCGCGACAACACCAGCCGGTTCTCCAGCGCATACCCGGTCCCTGAAGGCGCTTGCGTGCGATCGTTCAAGACCCACCAGCGTCCGTCGGGGCCGCGGCCGATGTCGGCGGCATAGAGATTGAGGTAACGCCCGCCGGGCGGCTTGATGCCGCATACCGGGCGCAGATATTCGGTGCTGCCGGCAATCGCCGCCGCCGGGACCGCGCCTTCCGCGACGAGTCGGCCCTCGCCATAGAGATCGTTCAGCACGAGTTCCAGCAACTCCGCGCGCTGCACGATGCCGACGCACAATTGCTGCCATTCCGCCTCGCCAACCAGCAGCGGCAGGTGGCTCAGCGGCCACAGCTTTTCGGCAGTTTCGCCGGGTGGACGGTAAGTAACGCCGGCCTCGCGCAGATGCCGGTCCGCCGCGCCAAACCGCCGTTCAATATCCGCCGGGGTTAGCGCTGCAAACGCTTCAAAAAAACGGGTCCAGACCTCGCGGGGCGCGCCATCCTGCGCGATATATTCGTCCGGAATCCCTGGCAGGCGGATGTAGTCGCGGGTCCATTGCGCCACGCGGCGATGTCCCGGGCGGACTTTGCTCCCCTGACTGCTTCCGGTTTGCCCCACCATCCGATTCTTCTAGCACATTTCAATGGCGAAGCGGCGTCCGCAAGTCGAGGGTCAAAGGGAATTCGTAAGAGCGCTCCTCGCGCGACGGATCAATCTTGCCGGGTGTATGGCCGTGGTCCTGGAACCGAGCCAGCCGGCGAGCCTCGGCCTCGTAGGAATTGACCGGCTTGGTATCGTAGCTGCGTCCGCCGGGATGGGCGACATGGTAGACGCAGCCGCCCAGCGACCGCCCATTCCACATATCGACAATGTCAAAGGTCAGTGGCGCATGCACCGGAATGGTCGGGTGCAGGCCTGATGCCGGCTGCCATGCCTTGAAGCGGACGCCGGCGACCGCTTCGCCGGAACGACCGGTCTGCGTCATCGGCATCCGCCTGCCGTTGCAGGTGACGACATGGCGACCTTCGACAAAGCCGGAGGCCTTGACCTGCAGCCGCTCGACCGATGAATCCACATAACGCACGGTGCCGCCGGCGGAGCCTTCCTCGCCCAGCACATGCCACGGCTCCAGCGCCTGCCGGACTTCCAGCGCTACGCCACCGTGATGAACCATGCCGAACGCCGGAAAGCGAAATTCGAGCTGCGCCTCGTACCATTCCGGCGAAAAATCGTAGCCGGATGCCTTGAGTTCAGCGAGGACGCCCAAAAAATCTTCCCAGAGGAAATGCGGCAGCATGAAACGATCGTGCAGCGTGGTGCCCCAGCGCACGAAATTGCCATCCTGCGGCTCGCGCCACAATTTCGCGATCAGCGCTCGAATCAACAACTGCTGCGCCAGTGACATCCGCGGATCGGGCGGCATCTCCAGTGCGCGAAATTCGACCAGACCAAGCCGGCCGCTGGTGCCGTCCGGGGAATAGAGTTTGTCAATGCAGATTTCGGCGCGATGGGTGTTGCCGGTGATATCGACCAGGATGTGCCGGAACAATCGGTCCACCAGCCACAGCGGAGCCTTTGTTTCCGCCGATGGCACATGCGCCAGCGCGATCTCCAGTTCATAAAGGCCGTCATGCCGCGCCTCGTCGATGCGCGGCGCCTGGCTGGTCGGCCCGATGAACATGCCGGAAAACATGTAGGACAGCGACGGATGCCGCTGCCAGTACAACACCAGGCTCTTCAGCAGATCCGGGCGGCGCAAGAACGGTGAATCTGAAGGCGTTCCGCCGCCGACCACCACGTGATTGCCGCCGCCCGTGCCGGTATGCCGTCCATCGACGAGGAACCTGTTGGCGCCGAGACGGACCTGCGCTGCGTCTTCGTAAAGCCCGAACGTGATATCGACGGCTTCACGCCAGCTTTGCGCCGGCTGGATGTTGATTTCGATCACGCCGGGATCGGGCGTCACCTTTATCACTTCGACGCGCGGATCGAACGGCGGCGGGTAACCCTCGACATGCACCTGCATCTGCATCTCTTCGGCGGTGGCTTCTACCGCCGTGACCAGTTCGAGATAATCCTCCAGCCGCTCCACCGGCGGCATGAAGGCGCACAGGATGCCGTCGCGTATTTCGATCGACATCGCGGTGCGCACGCCGCCGCGCTTGAGCTGCTGTTCCTGCACTTCCTGCGCCGGGGCGCCTTCGGTCATCGCGGTGTGATCATAAACCGGCAGCGCCTCGCGCGGCTCAAGCGGGTCCTGCTCGACGATGTAGGGATATTCCTCGGCGGAAATGTGCGGCAATGACGCAATCGGCAGCCGCAAGCCAAGCGGCGAATCACCGGGAGTCAGGAACAAATTGCCGCGACGCAGCTTCCAGCGCTCGCTCTTCCAGCGCGTGGATGATTTGCCGGCGTCGGCATTCCAGCGCTGGATCGGCAGCACAAAACCTTTGGGCACGTTGAGCCCCTGATCGAACACCCGTGCCATGCGCGAGCGCTCTTCCGGATCCGACAGTTTTGAGTCGCTGGGGTCGACATTCGGCGGCAACGCGGCTTCCTTCTGCAGCCAGTGCGACGGGTCTTCGAACGCCGGCAAGATAAACTCGGAAGCCACGCCAAGTTTTTTCGCTGCACTTTCCGCGAACCGTTCGGCATCCGCGACTCCGGCCTTGTGCGGCCCTTGGATCGTCGCGATCAGATCGGGATTCTTCCAGATCGGCACGCCGTCCTTGCGCCAGTACAGTCCAAAGGCCCAGCGCGGCAGGCTTTCGCCGGGATACCACTTGCCCTGGCCGTAATGCAGCAGCCCCCCCGGCGCGAACCGTGTGCGCATCCGCCGGATCAGGTCGTCGGCGAGGCCGCGCTTGGTCGGGCCGACCGCGGCGATATTCCATTCCGGCGATTCGAGATCATCGATCGAGACGAAGGTCGGTTCGCCACCCATGGTCAGGCGAACGTCACCAGCCTTGAGGTCGGCGTCGACCTGCTCGCCCACCTTGTCGAGGCGCGCCCAGGCATCGTCTGAAAAGGGTTTGGTGATCCGTGGCGCTTCGCGGATGCGCCTGACGTTCATTTCGAAACCGAACTTGACTTCCGCAAAGCCGGCGCTGCCTGAGATCGGCGCGGCGGAGCGATAATGCGGCGTCGCGGCGACGGGGATATGGCCCTCGCCGGTCAGCATGCCCGAGGTGACGTCAAACCCGATCCAGCCGGCGCCTGGAAGATAGACTTCCGCCCAGGCGTGCAGATCGGTAAAATCGTTTTCGACCTCGCGCGGCCCCTCCACCGGATCGATGTCGGGACGCAGTTGAATGAGGTAGCCGGAGACGAAGCGCGCGGCGAGTCCGAGGTGCCGCAGGGTTTGAATCAAAAGCCACGCGGAGTCGCGGCACGATCCCGCCCCCGACGCCAGCGTCTCTTCCGGGGTCTGGATGCCGGGCTCCATGCGGATGATGTAGCGGATCTGATCGCGCAGTTTCGCGTTGAGGTCGACCAGGAAGTTGACCGTGCTGGGGGCTTCCCGGGGAATGCCTTGGAGATAGTTTGCGAGCAACGGTCCCGGCTCAATGGTCGCGAGATATGGCGCGAGCTCGGTCTCGAGATCGGCGGTATAGGCGAACGGAAAACTTTCGGCATAAGACTCGACGAAAAAATCGAACGGATTGATCACGGTCATCTGCGCCGTGAAGTCGACTTCGACCTTGAGTTCGGTCACTTTTTCCGGAAACACGAACCGAGCCAGCCAGTTGCCTTGCGGATCCTGCTGCCAGTTCACAAAATGATTGGAAGGCGTCACCTTGAGCGAATAGCTCAGGATGGGCGTACGCGTGTGCGGCGCGGGGCGCAGGCGGATGGTTTGCGGACCGAGATCGATTGGACGGTCGTAGGTGTAATGCGTAACGTGGTGTAAAGCGACGAAGATCGACAAGTTGGCAACTCCAGCGGCGTTTTTAAGCAGAACATCGGAACCGGCGAGGATCAAGCACTAACAACGGGCAAAGTTGCCTATTGGAAGGCGCTGACGCCGATAACTCGCCGTCTTGCGCGGGCCTGGGGTTACCTTGACCATTTTTGTTTCTTCTCAGTGGAGTTGACCGACTGTGAAATTTGCTCATTTGCATTGGCTGTAATATTTCAGCTCTTGCAGGCAGTTCACTAGCCCTTGATGATGAGTCTGTTCCAGTTTTCGAGAGCTGCGTAGATGCGCCAGCGCCTGCGCGGTAATGACAGCGGGTACGGGTCGAGGCTTCCTGATTTTCGATTCACAGCTTCAAACAGCGCAAGTTTCCGCGATCTCGCGGCGCCATGCGCCCGAGGTTTGCCAGTGAACGTCCCGCCCTCTTCG
>NZ_CAXUNQ010000025.1:0-65113 GCF_964252615.1 uncultured Bradyrhizobium sp. | reverse complement strand
CGAACGCAAGGCCGGATTAGCTTAACCGGGTGTCCATCAAACCGGCAGCAGCTCACTCGCCCTCCCCATACGCACAGCGCGTTTGCGGCCGCTCTCGTTGCCACACATCGCGATTAGTTTATTCGACGTGTAATGAAGGTAGCAGGGCATATGACGCAGGATATAATCGCATAGTTATACAACGGTTGACCACGCCCGCTGAGGACTACATTTTCTGCTGTTGCAGGATCTTCGACGTAGAAAATGCGCAGAGAGCCCTGCAATACGCGGATGGCGTAATTTTCTGGAACGGGATGAGCTTGGACAAAAGAACCCGCTAAAAGCGAAACACGGTCTTCGTATCTGAGCGGCCCATATTTTAGCTTGGAAACGCATCGGCGAGATTCTTCTCGATAATGCATGCCCAACGGACAGTCGTTGTTCGCTTCAACGAGGACGCAAGCCCGATACTGAGATGAATAGACCGAACCGGGAGAACACTCAGGGTGGATATCCAGCGGTGCTCCAACTGACGTTGCTTGGTCTTCTCCCGGAAGAAATGTGCATTGACCGGTATAGGAGTCAAAAAGAGTTCCAATAGGGCAACCCGCCGCCGGAACCGGTGGTGGAGGAACCGCTGGATTATTTTGCGGAATCGGAAATTGCTGCGAAACAGAAGTGGATGTGTCGGGCGCGTTTGACAGATTTGGATCGCGTTTGGGAAATGGTTCGCTCTTGCGCTCTGCCAAAGTGGTTTGCGTCTTTGGAGTATCGTGCCAAGGATTTGGTACGCGCGGGAACTTCGTGCGAGCAATTTCGGCAAAATTAGGAAGTCCCGACCACCATGCCTCAACTCCAACGATGACGCGATAAATCGCCCATGTAGGGATTGCAATAACGATCAGAAGAGCGAGGATAATTGCGACAGGCTTGGCCGCTGACGTGCGGCGCGAGCGCGCGTAATTGGGCGGGAACCGATTTGGTATTAAGAGATCAAGGTTGGATCTTGGTTGGATGATCCGTTGATCGACATAAGAAGGGGCTGTTGTATTTAAGGTTGGCTGTCGAAAAGCCTCTGAGTTACTAATTGAGACTTCCAACTTATTAAGCCAAGAGGAGGAGTCATACGCTCTTCTTTCGGCCAATTTTTCGGTTTCGTACGGCAGTATATTGGCCGGCCGATGCAGCTCTGTAGCCGTAGCTCTTGTCTCTCCGACGCGGGGTACTCCTGCGGTACTCCATAAAGCTTCCAACTTCGGAGGCAACGTCTGGCCGGTAATAATCGAAAAGATGCTACGCCGATCATCTAATGTGATGCCTCTATTTTTTCGATCAAAACTGAGCCGTCCATAAACTAGATTTTCGGCCTCGCTTAACCGACCAACCCTGAATTCTTTTCTCAGATCGACATGAACGTCCAATTCACATGAAATGTTCGTCATTAAAACAAGGAAGTCAATAAAAACACGCTGCAAGGTAGCATCCCGCTCCGCAATGTAGCGCTTCAGCCGCTGAGAGCATTGAACCGCCTGCTGTAGCGGATTTCCTCCTTCTCTCAATCCAGTCCAGTCTCCCACCTTAGGAACTATGATCGGGCCGCGGTGGTTTTTCAATTCCATCACAATCATTCCCGGCGGACCGAGCAAACATACATCGATTTCCTTACCAGCGATGTACTGTGGGATATTTGTTAGGAGCAGCCAATCGTCTCCGAGTGAGCTTTTCAGCTCTCTCATGGCGCCTTTTTCATTTTCTTCAGATTTGACGCAAGGAAAATGGAAAGCCATAGACCGAACCCGAAAGTTCAAAAATCACAATTTGTTTGGAATGATCGGCGGCGAGCGCCAGTTTTTAGAACCGGCTGACCGAATTACCTTAGCAAGAAGTTGGTGCTCACGCATCAGAAAAAGACCCCCGATCATGTCGGGGGTACTTCGCTATACAAGGAGGCGTTCGTATTTGTCTGCCGCAACTCGCAACACCTGGATACCCACCTCCCTTATGGTAGGCTTGTGGTGCGTGTCTACCGTGTATGTGTTTATTCCGGCTGAATGAAAAACATGAAGAACTTCCCAAGAAAGCTTGAGAGCTACATCTTCAGCGATGTTGTTGACGATTGAAGGTGAAAACGAATTTGTGGAATTGAAAGAACTCATTAAGAGCCTCCCGCCCGCTAACAGCCCCCGACCATCGGGAGTTGTTTCGCAGGCGCGAGCGGCACAATCTGTTGAAGTAACAATAGCATAGAACCTGATTTTTGTCAGCTTTCTGTGGCATTCTAGTCGCCTATTGACGTTCGCTATGTTCAGGTTGCCTATTTTGCTATTTCCAACTATATCCGTCCCGCCCGCTAGCTGGTCCTTTAACCAATGGGCGTCGACGCTCTCCATGGAGCGATCGATGAACACGTTAAGAAGGCTAGTATCGAAAAAGGAGCTGAAATCGGTCTACGGCGTTCCGTACTCGCCAGCGCACATTGCGCGCCTTGAGAAGGCCGGCACATTTCCCATTCGGGTCGTGCTCGGGCTTTGCAGGGTCGCTTGGTACGCAGACGAAATAGAAGCCTGGATCGCTTCACGACCTCGCGCTGCGCAAAGAGCAGACACTTCGTGAAGGGCACTCGGCGGCAAGGTTCGAAACTTGCCGCCTTTTTCTTGCCCCAAGCACCAAACTTCGACGACAATCGCCTGACAATGCTCTGACACCCTGCTTGTCGGCTGTTATCGGCCGGATTCCACAATTCAAGCAATAGCTTCCGAGCGCTCACGCGCGGAAACGAACGTCCGACTTACTGATGTTGCCTGCTTTGCCCTCAACTCTGTTGGAGCTTCAACCGGCCGCCGCTTGGCGACCCTCAACAAAACATGATTCGAGATGTTCCTTGAACAACAGTCGCGAAGCAATGAAGCTTGGGATGTAACGCTCGAATACGGGTGACTGGTCCTCATGCAGTTTCAGTAAAGCGGCCGCGTCACCGTCCAAGATCTTATAGTGGCACAGACGTTCGACACAGTTCTCGATCGCTGTCTGAGACGATACCCGTATTCGCGAATGCAGGTCACATAAGTCCGCCAGATTGAAGCCCGCTCCAATATCGTCGTCCAGGTGCGCTTCCCACAACCGATGTAGCAGCACAAACACTTCCGTGTTGCCGCGCAAGTACCCGAACACGATGCTTTGACGGGCCTTCGTTTTCTGAGCCGCTACGTGCGCCAAGTCATTCAAAAACTTTTCCCAAATTGGGATGTAGGTGCCCCGCATGTAGTCGTAGATCGCATTCATGACGACCCGGGTAGAATGGTTCGACAGCATCCAATCAGCGGTTCGACGATCAAAAAGCAATTCCAACACCCGGCCGACGTACCGATCAATCCCTTTTTCCATGCGAGGCCCAACCCGCAAAATGGCGTCGACGGTGAAAGTATGCTTTTCGAGATCAAGCCCGGTAGCATCTAAAAGGCCCAGGGAGCACAAATGCTTTGAATATTTTGTCACGTCATAGGCAGGCTTGCTCCGCACGACGCCTGCTGAGGTAAGGGCACTGGTAGCTTCGCCTACAGTAATTCCCGAAGTGTCTCGGAGCACCTCATTCAACAGAAACCATGTGGGACCAGGATCTTTCTTGATTTTGAATGATTCGAAAAATACTTCCGATAGCCCTAACCAAAATTCGACTTCATCCGTGACTACACGACGATCAAAATCGGCGTTCATCCCCATTACCCCTCAACTTGCGCGTGCCAAGCTAGCGGATTCCGATCGAGAATTCCAACAATTCGAAGAAATGTTCGAACAGAAAGATGAATGTGTTCCTTTTCGCACAGAACAACAAATCTGTTCGCATGTGCCCGCTCACATTGAGCGCACAAACCTTTCCAACCCTTCCCCTAACCTATTGAATTCATTAAATTTACGAGCCTTCAGAAAAGGCGGAAAAGCGAAGGACCGATAAGGGTGAGATCTTACCGGTCCGCATTAGCGCTGGGAACGCCATGCACCCCGAGGGGCAGGTAATATAGTAACATGATACCTCAAACCGTGCAAGTTTCCTTGCGTTCGGCGGTTCTCTCACAACTGGGAGCAACCCATGACCAAGCACTACCGCCTAAGCGATCTTAGCAATCTTTTCCGCCCGACTAGGGGTCCGAGCTCAGACCGAACCCAGCCAGAAGCCCGCCTTTTCCTGGGAAACGACCTACGGAACCGTCTGATCACCTTCGCCTTAGGGCATGGGGCCGTCTCCGCCCGGTTCGACATGGCTGGCCGACACCCTGAACTCGTCACATTGCGAGCCGACGGCCAAGAAAAGCGGACTGTTCTTACCGGAAGAGCACGCGATTGGCATTTGGCTCTCGACCAGCACGCCCGCGACGAGGAGGAAAGCGAGCGTGCCGGCCTGAACCGGTTCCTAAGAATTCGTCAGTCTGCCATCAAGACGAAGACTCAGTGGTCCGAGCTAGGAAAGGGGACGCGCTACTTTGACCTTTCTCAGCTGACCGCAGCGTAAAGGAAGCATCGCCATGCAGGCCCAATCTCAATCGACTCGACCGCTCCGACGCATCCTAAACTCAATCTTTCGTCCGTTTCGCTTAGCGCGGAATAGACGCCCGATACCGCCGTATCTCACGGATATTGATCACCTGTTCATTCAGAGTTCGAGTTCGGAGTTCTCCATTCAATCCATGCCAAAGAACCCCCGATCACATGTCCATCACTCGAACGGAATAACTCATTGGCCATTCTGAAGCGCATTTCATGGCAGTTCGCAAAAATTCCGATTGGACTGTTTGGTTGAGCGACGTCCTGTATTGGGCCTCTCGCCCGCCTGGCCTATACGCATGCCTAGTTGGTCTGCTTGGCTTCGTTGTGTTCGCTTCGTGTTTCAATTCTTCTCCGCCAAAACCCGCTGTCGTGTTGCCCGCCAACAATGTAACGCTAAACCCGCCCGCGCAGCAGCCTGTGGCGAACGCTTTCCGATCGCAGGGCGCCGTTTCGACGGACACTACACCCGTGTCGTTCGGGTGCCCTGCGGGCACCCGGTACGACCCAAGAAGCAACCGCTGTCGTATCTGGGAGCCGGGCACTCAGAACAACTGCCGGGATGACTTCATTTTCATCGATCGTCTGTGCGGCTGCGTCTACGTCGGCGAGCACAATCGCTACGTCATTTTTCCGGGCAACTATTTCCGCCTCTCCGGGAGGCGTCGGCCAACACTCAGCGTGCTGACCGGCGCTTTAGCGATATGGTCTGGCCCAGGCTCCCGCTCTTACCTCTTTCCGGGCGATAAAGTGACCATCAGAGGCTGGACAACCGTGCACGCATTCGAGGCCTACGGTGCCCGGCTCATCCTTACGATGGACTAGTTTATGAAGCATCGTATCGAGCACCGAAAACCATGGCTCCGAAATGGATCGACGGTCATCGTGTATGTCCACCTGACACCGGATGAGCGCCAGCTCGTTCGTCAGAACAATATGGAAGCGGTCGCCATCGTCGAGCAAGAGCCGACTCATCAGTTTATTGAAAATGAAAAAGGGAAAAAAGAAAAGATTGAAATCGATAACAACATCTATTTCCGCGACCTGTATCGCCGCCGCACAAGCTGGCACGTCGACAGCATTATGGAAGCCCAAGATTTTCATAAGAAACTTTTTGACGGCTTGAAGCGGTTCCGCTCCTACCTCGAAGCGAACATGTCCCCGGTCGAGGACACGGAAGGCGAGCTCATTGAACGACCGAAAGACTTTGGTGTCGGCCTCATCCCCGAATACATGTGGCCGCAACACCTGTATGTGCTGGCCGAAAGCGGCGGCGGCAAAACCCAACTGCTGCAGACGATCTTTGCGCAGCAAATGAAGAAGGAAAGACCGCCCGGCTTCGTTATCATCGACAGCCAAAACCAAATGCTTGGTATTATCAAGGAGCGATTTCCGAACGCATTGCTGATTGACCCCATAAGCAGTCCGATGAGCTTGGATCTGTTCAACCCCGGCCTCTTAGACGCCGGCTCGGCCTTCACGGTCATCGACACGTTCAAATATCTATTCGAGGCCGGCCAGCAACCTTTGACCGGGCGGCAACAGACCGCCTTCACCTACGGAATCGTGCTCATGCTGTTCGGATATCCGAAGGCGTTCGACCGCACCGCCTCGATCGAGGACTTCGAGGAATACCTGATCGGGAAGAAAAAGGGCTTGGAGCTGCCGGTCAACGCCCACAAAGCGGCCGATCTCATGCCGGATGAAATGAAGAACTGGTACTACAACCAATACGCCGGCTTTCAGTCTACGCATGCAGAAATACTGCAACGCCTCAACAATATCTGCGGTCCCTACACTCCGCTGCGGCCTCTCTTCAAGAAACAGCGTGATGATATCAACCTGTACGATGCCATCGAAAACGGGCGTATCATCCTCGTCAACACTAATCATGAAAAGCTCGGGCGGTACGCTTCATCGTTTTTTGGCCGGTTCTTCTTCAAGCTGCTTGATAAGAACATTGCGCATCGCAGTACTCGCAGCGCTCCAGTCGTGTTCATGGTTGACGAAGTTCAGGAATACCTTGATGCCGCGGTCATCACGCCTTTTACGGACCAGGCGCGCAAGAGGAACATTGCGTGTGTTTTTGCCCACCAGCGACTGGCGCAGCTGCCGCCGGAACTGAAGGACGCCATGATGGGCGTAGGCACCCTCATTGCCACCAATGTCAATGACGCGGATCAGCGCGAGATCAGCAACCGCTTTCGGGTAGAGCTCGATCAGGTAAAGGCTTGGCGCCCGCAGTATTTGGCAAACGCTCGGCCGAGCTATGCTGATTTCGGCTATTTCGTGAAGGGCAAGCATCGTGCTGATATGTTCCGATTGAAATACGGTCAGCTTGAGGATTTGCCGAAACAAAAATCACACCGTGCCGAAGAGCGATGGGAAAGATCGGACACGTATTCTACATCAGATAATACAGCCAGCGATACCGTGGACGACGAGCGTTTCGACCCGAGATATGACCAAGAGCAGCAGGAGACGGTCAATCCGAGACGAGCCAAGGAAGGATTTGTACTAACCATCAAGGGGCCCAACGGACGGAGCCACCAGATTTCCATACCTGCAGGAACCGTTCAGAGTTTTCGCTGTCGGATAAACGGCGCGAGCCAACTGCGTCGGCCCGACGGCAGGTTTGGCAACCTCTGGGTCGATATCAATATCTTAGAGACGAACAAAAAAGAGGATTGGTAGCGCCTGAACGTGGTGCATCAGGCGGTCGCATTGATTCCCGCTGGTGCGCATACCAGCCTTAGACGGTCTCGCAAAACCGGTGTAGTCGGTTGTGCATGAAAGAGCGCCACATCGAAACGTTCAAACTATGCGATCGATATCGCTACGTACGTAGCAATTTCATTGCGGCCTATCACGGCACGTCTGCTCAACATCGCAAGCGTGAGCTTGGTCCGCTAACAGAACAGGGCTATTTGCGCCGGCCGTCGCAACAAAAGGACAGCGCCAACTACCGCTACAGCCCAAAGATTTATGAGCTGGGCACCCTCGGCAAAGCTGAGTTGAGAAATCTCGGCGTTGAACCAACCGTGTGGAAGGGGGAGCGGCATTTCTGGCATCAACTCATGGTCGCCGATTTCGTACTCTCTATCGAGATCTGTTGCCGCTCGCGCGGCTTACGATTCAGGCACCGGCGAGAACTGCTCGGCAGCCTCCCTGTTTCATTCTCAACGGATATTTCCTTCCGATATCCGAGTGGGAAGATCGAAAGTTACAGTGGACGGCTGCAACCGGACGATTTTTTCGCTATCAACGATACATACTTCGCCTTAGAAGCCGATCGCGAGAACGAACCGATCACGAGACTAACGCTCCAGAGTTCAAGCTACGCGCGCAAGCTGCTGCAGTATCGCGAGGTGCTGATCGGAGAAAAGTATAAACAGCTGTTCCCCAATCTAATCGTTCTGAACATCACCACGAGCCCCCAACATGCCGCCAACATCATGACGTTCATGGATGGTGTACTTGGGGCCAAATCCAAGTTTCTCCTTTTTAAAGGAATACCAATTTTGGCGTCCCGAAAAGAATGCCTCAATCCCCTGACCGGCCTGCTCGATGAACCATTCGATCGAGTTGGCTATGAGCCGTACGTAATATCACAGGAGGTATAAATGGAAATCGATATCCCGCGCTTGAAAGAATTGATCGACAAACGAGAGCCATTGACGCAGAGATCGCCATTGTTGCGAGCGGCGGCGCGCCGGTCCGGAAATCCGTCACCTGCAGCGTCTGCAAGTCCGAAGGGCACACGGCGCGGAATTGCCCGGACAAATTATCGGGGTAGGCGCCTATTCGACTGCGCCTTTAGCTGAGTGCGAGACCGACGGCGACTTCTGATGGGAGAGCAAGCCTAAGCTTGTGGAGTTCCTCAGTATACGCACTCAGGATAGGTCTGATATCAGAGCGCGGAGTGTAAACCCAGATATCGGATGACTTTCCCTCTTCGAGTATTCCCAATGCACAAAGCTCATTGAGAACCGCTTCGACATCACCTGCTGGCATTCCTATGGTCGTATAGATTTCCCGCTTAAACCCCTCCACAGTGTTGATTGTTTCTCTGTCACCCAAGTGCTTTTTCCATGTCGCTAGAATTATGACCCAGTAGGTCGAGTTGCGAATTATCTTATCCCGGTCGCCACCGCCACTCGCGGCTAAAATTTGATCGATGGCTTGCTGCCAAGCGTCCCAGTGTTTTGTCCTGATAAATTTTATGATATGTCTAAATAGCCGCTTGGCCTCACTCGTAGGCATCTTTTCGGGAATTGATAAATTTGGCACCACCATTTCCTTGAACTTTGCGAGGTACCGCCGAACGCATTCGTCGTAGTTGCTGTTGAAAGCAATGTATCGGTCCTTGTGCGGCCGGGTCCTTATCAGACGCCACAAGGAGCCAGCCTCATTCTTAAATCCATTCATCAGGCCGTCAAACTTGTGGCGAGGCTCTTGGCCCTCCTTGAGGTCTAGGAGTTTGTGAATGCGCTTATTTTGCATTAACGCTTTCACTTTTAGTTCCTCCGGGCGGCAGTCCAGCAAGATATTCAACAAATCGAAATACTTGATCCGGTCATTCCCAATCATGAACGCGTCGAAATAGACCCTAGAAAATCGCGTAACAAACGTGATCTCCTGACGCATCTCCTCATTTGTCAGCGCCATCGGCATCTCCCACTCCTACGAGTGGTAGTTGCAACGTATTTCTGCGGAAAAAACCAGCTTTTTAACGCAAAAATGCACAACGAGCGCAAAAGCCAATCTTGGATTTGCATCAGTATAATGTATCAAAACAGCAGACAAAGAGCTTTTCGGCTCACGATATAAAATATAAAAATGCTAGAATATGTACGTTAAGCTTTTAGAGGACCGCTATCAAGGATTTTAACCTGACTAAACAGCTGGTTTTATTGCAATTACAATCAAAATTATTAGATTATGCATGGTTAAATTTGAGTTATAACAAGAACCCCCACAAGGAAGACCTTGTGGGAGCCTTTCACAGCGGCTGGCAGGCCCCGTGAAACCGGCTACGAACCCTACACAAGAAGGTCCGCAACAATGGGAATTTTATCACAATATGCACCTGATTGGAAGGGAGGCCATAAGCCGGCCCCCGCTCGTTTGAAATCAGGCGTTGCGCCTGAGGCAAAAGTTCACGTACGCACAATCAAATCAAAGCCGGATTTGAAGGGAGATGAGCATCGGAATTGGCGTTTTACAAAAGTTTTGTTCAAGCGATTACGTGAACTTTCCGCTTCTGCATTTCGGCGAACTTCTTCAAAACGTTTGGTTCAATCCAGTCGAGGAAAGGTCTACGAGCTCAAAGTTACGGAAGAGGTGGTCGCTGCCATGCGCGCTCGTGAAGAACGCTTTAACGATTGAATATAAAGCGACGTCGCTATATGTGGAATTTAGTGACCCTGGTGGCGGTAGTGCCAGCGCCTCAGGATATCCTGCAACACTTGGTCGAATTTGATATAAGTGCTGTTTCAACGAACTTCAGAGACGATCGAAGCTGGGTGAATAAAATGTGTCTATCTGGATAAACGAAGGGCATCCGACCGGCCTTGCACTCTTAGAGCCTTGCCCTTCGCTACGTCATATTATGCGCGCATATTTTTAAACGTGAGATTCCTAACCTTCAGCGAGCCGTCCGACCGCGTTGTGATGTCATACGCTCAATCTGTTTGTGCGCCATCTGCAATTGCGAATACAGATCGTTGGGCGGAATAGTAATTCGACCCGAATCTATCTTAATGATGTAGCGAAGAAATTGGTCACGAATATCGTTGAACCTTCCTGCGAAAAGTGATTTTCGGATTTCATCGCGCGCAAATATTTCATTGATACCTGTCACTAGACCCATTTGGTCGATGTACACAGGCGACGATAGCAAGAGCTCAAGGTGAGCAACACCGCTCTCCTTGATCGCCACTTTATCGGCGAGGGTCACGTTTCGAATGTTCGGGTCAAGAGCCTCGATCAGTCGGCGATCGTATAGCCGCTTGACGGCGGCAACGACTAGTTCCTCCGCTACACCGCATCCTTCAAAGAATTGCACAAAATTCGATACGGCCCAGTGTGCCGCCTCGATATTCTCATCTTGATTGTTGCGCGCATTTTGCATTTGCCGGCGCAAAATCCAAAGGATGTAATAGCCGAGCAGCGGCGGGCCGGGCTTCTGCGGGTTGGTTTGGAACAGGTTCGAGATAAACTCATTTTCTCGTTCACTAAACCGGTCGTACTCACCCCTTATCAGAGCTCGGTGCGTTCGAACGCGATCAGTCGTTACGTCCTCGCCGGAAAACTTTGATTTGATAATGTCGTCGATCGCAAGTTCGGGAGATAGGAATATTCTTTCTGCGATCTTGAGCATGCGCCGAATGTCAAAATTCCCGAGGCGCCCGATAAAGCCGGAAACATAATCGTTTTCGACGAAGATCTTGCCTACCGCGTCGGCCAAAATGGCGAGGTCGTTGACCTTAACCTGGAAACCACGCCGTGAAAAATAAGATTCCGTGGCCTTAGGTTCACCCCTCACTTTTCCCTTCAAAAAATTTACGCGGCGCGAGATGATTTCCTTCGCATCGGGTACCGGCAGATAAAAGCTCTTGGCCGAATAGCTCTGCAGAGCGCCCGCTTTCGACAACCGCCACACCGTCCTGTCAGTGATCGGTACAATAGTAAACACAGGTGCGGCGCTTTCAAGGGAATGCGCCAACTGGTAGACCATGTCCTGAATATCCGCAGGAAACTGATCCGTGTTGTCGAATACCAGACACGATAATTTTTGATGGCCGGAAGCTGCCCAAGCGAGCAAGAGCCTCACGTATTCGTCAGGCTGTTTCTCACGTCGCTCTTCGATGTGCTGACCAAATTTATCCCTGAATTCTGTTCTATTGGTCTCGTAAAGGTGCTTCCGCGATCCAGTAGATAGCCGCTGGTATTCGGCGAAAAAGATGCCACGCAGCTCATCATAACTCGGCGGGTTTGTCGCACAGACGGCCGACTCAAGTTTTTCACGCAACTGCAATATCGCCCACGGAACAATAGCTTTGGGATCCGCGTGGTATTCCTCCAGATCGACCCGGGAGACGATACACTTTTCGCGAAGCTGTCGCGCTAGAACCTGTTCGAAAAACCTATCCACGAAGGTCGATTTGCCGGCACCTTTGTTTCCGACGAGCAAGATTGTTTCAGATCGGCGCGTTGTGATAACGCGCTGAATCTCACTCTGAAGCTCGTTGCTCTGAGCCGTGTCGAGTGAGGAGATATTGTTCAACACCCGCTGTACGATCTTCTCTAGCTCGAAGTCGGCTCTCTGGCTCTCTGACGTTTCGACAAAGCAATCTCGCAACATCTCTCGATCTTTTTCATTCGATAATCGGGAGAAGAACTGCTGGAACAAAAGTGCCGCGTCGCTCGCAAGGGGGTCTCGCTGTTTCATACTCGCTTCGCCAGGATCGAGGACAAAGAGTTGTTGCTCTGCTTCCGGCACCCCTAAACCATCCGCATCAGCCAAATGCGCCAAATGTAAACGCTTTACGATTGCGGAGACGTTCAGCAACTCGACAAATTTGGCGAAATTCGCAATAACCGTCTCAAAACAAGGGAAGAGAACACCCTTCCCTTCTAGCGGCTTTAAACCGTCTGTACGAGACGCTCGGAAAAATAGCCAAGTATTCCCATCTGTCACCGCGGCGACCGCAACGCCATTTTCAAGTGCGTACCACATGGCCTGCTTGATGCCTGGCATCAGCGGTTTGACCACCGGGCCAGACAGCGTGACGATCATCACGTCTTTGGTTTTGGTGGCCGGATGAAGCAGTCCGGGCTTCTTCGCTTCGATAACCATGGCTCCGCGGCGATCACCAATCGTCAGAAGGTAATCGATATATCCTGACGCCGTTGGTGGTTCGGTGAATACTGCCTCGTGCTTCCACTCCAGTACCTCGAACAAAAACCGGTCCAGAACCTTCAGCCGCGTATCGGCCTCATTCAGTTTTGCCGCGAGTGCCGCTTCAATATCGGGCTTCAGTTTCAGCAGACGCTCATACGCTTGGTCGATGGAGTTGGTCATAGAATTCCTGCCCCGATACGCCAGGACAGCCGAATAGCTGAAAAACGACGCGAAATCGAGCTTAGGATTGGTAGGCCTACCAGAGCTGTTTTGTTGCCGTCGTACTCGTTTTGCCTGTCATTAAAGGCCATCATGGACGAGGTCCACGGGCGCCACTTAAGATGGTTGAGTAATGAAAATGTATGCTCAACCACAGTACAGATCAGGCGGGATATGGTGAACAGCTATGGTGAACAGCTACGCCGCCTTACGCCTCAATCGAGATCAACGGCACTTATTAACACAGCCAACGCAAACGGTGCCAAATCGGTGCCACGTAGATTTCGCGCTGTTGGACCGTCGCCATCTAACTAAAAACTGAAATAAAAAAGAGTCTTGTTTCCAGTAGGTTGCCTGCTAAGGCTTGGTGGGCGCACCAGGGCTCGAACCTGGGACCCGATGATTAAGAGTCATCTGCTCTACCAACTGAGCTATGCGCCCGGAACCCATCCGGCAAAGCCCTTCGCAAGAGGGCGTCGTTTAGCAAAGCGACCCGGTGATGTCCAGCAATGCGCAGGCGCTTTTCCCCGCTTAGAGCCTTGTCCGACAGACGAAAGCCGCCGGGTTGCGGCGGCTCTCCTGTAATGGGCGGAAGCCTGTGCTAGGCGATCAAAGCCGCTCGGGCCCGCCTCGCCCTTCCCGATCCCGACCGGGTCCGCGATCACGGTCATAACCGCGGTCCCGATCGCCGCCATCATCGCGCTCGAAGCCGCGATCGCGATGACGCCAGCCGTCATGGCCGAACCGGCGTTCCATATGGGTCAGGATCGCTAGACGGCGCTTCTGGCCATCGTCGAGGGTCTTATAGAGCGGATCGGCCGCATCGGCGATCTTCTTCATGGCCGCCGCGGTGGCCGCCATGGTGTCGGCGCGGTCGCGCAGGCGCGAAACCGGATCCCCGGACTTCTGCTGATCGCGCGAGTCGTCACGCGCCGCGTTCATGCGCGCATTGGCGCGGTCGATCCGCAGCTTGGCGAATTCCTTCACCGCGGTTTCAACCGGCGGCCAGAGCTTGTCCTGGTCTGGATTGAGCTTCAGCCCGGCATGGACCGCGGCAATCCGCGCGTCGGCGAACGCCGCCCGGTCTTCGGCGCTCATGCGCATATGGCCATGGAGCCAGGGGCGGTGCTGGGCATAGACGGCGGTGGAGCCGACGATGGCGAGTGCCGCCACGCCGGCGAGAAGGACTTTCTTCATGCGAACCTCCATTGAGAAGTTGCCTGAGGATGGGCGCGCGGGGGGCCGCAATCAAATTACATCTTGGACAGAGAACCTCTGTTACCAACATTTAATACGGCGTCATTCACCGATCGTTCAGATCATGCCAAGCAGCCGCGGCAGCCACAGCGAGATTTCCGGGACGTAGGTTATCAGCCCCAGGAAAACCAGCATCGCGCACAGCCATGGCAGCACCGCGATGGTGATTTCGCTGATCCCCATCTTGGCGATGCTGGAGGCGATGTAGAGATTGAGTCCTACGGGCGGATGACACAATCCCACTTCGGTATTGACGATCATCAGTATGCCGAGATGAACCGGATGCACGCCGAGCTTGGTGGCGAGCGGAAACAGGATCGGCGCCATGATCAGCAGGATCGAGGACGGGTCCATCACGTTGCCCGCAAGCAGCAGGATAATGTTAACGACCAGGAGGAACACTACAATCGAGAAATTCTTGTCGATGATCCAGGCCGCCATCTCCTGCGGAATCTGCTCGCTCGTCATCAGGAATGAGAACAATACCGCGTTGGTGATGATATAGAGCAGCATCGAGCTCATGCTGGCCGCCTGCAGCAGCACCTTCGGCACTTCGCTGAGCTTCAGCTCCTTGTAAACGAATACGGTAATGAAGAAGGCGTAAGTTGCAGCGACGGCGGCGGCCTCGGTCGGCGTGAAGATGCCGCCATAGATGCCGCCGAGCACGATGCCGATTAGCAGCAGGCCCCACAGGCTTTCGCGGAACGCGGTCACTATCTGTTTCAAACTCGCGCGGGGCATCTTCGGATAGCCGTTGCGCAGGGCGACGACGAACGTCACCGCCGCCAGCATCAGCGCCAGAATAATGCCAGGCACGATTCCGGCCATGAACAGCGCGCCGATCGACGTATTGGTCGAAACGCCATACAGCACCAAGATGATCGAGGGCGGCACCAGAATGCCGAGCGCGCCGGAGGTCGCGATCACGCCGACGCCGAACCGGCGTGGATAGCCATGCTCCACCATGGCTGGCATCATGATCGAGCCGATTGCCACCACGGTTGCGACGCTTGAACCTGAGATTGCGGCAAACATGGCGCAGGCGGCGACGCCCGCCAACCCGAGGCCGCCGGGAAAGTGACCGACCAACGAGGTCGTGAACGCGATCATACGCCGCGCGACTCCGCCCCGGGTCATGAAGGTGCCGGTAAGAATGAAAAACGGAATCGCCATGATGCCGAAATTGTCGAGGCCGGAAAACAGTTTCAGGCCAACGCTTTCGATCGGCACCTGCGTCATCGTAAACAGGAAGGTCAAAACGGTAAGGCCGAGCGAGATCGAAATCGGCATGCCGGTCAGCATCAGGGCGAACAGCAGAACGAAAATGAGAGTAGCGTTCATCACGCTTCTCCCATGGCAATCGGCGCTTTCGCGCTGGTAACCTCGATTCCTTCGACATGCGCCGCGTCATGATGCGGCAGGTCGCCGGTTCGCCAGTAGGTCCATATCACCTGCAGGAAGCGGAAGCTCATCAGATACGAGCCGAGCGGGATGCAGGCATAGACCAGCCAGCTCGGCAATTCGAGATCGGGCGAGACCTGGTCGGTGTACATCAGCTCATAGACGAATTTCGCGCCCATGGTGCCGACGATGGCGGTGAAAAGCGCGCCGCCCGCCAGGCCGAACAGAATGGTTACCCTGCGCCAGCGGTCGTTGAGCCGGTTGATCAAAACGTCGACGCCGACATGGATACCGGTCCGTACGCCATAGGCGGCGCCGAACTTCGCCATCCAGATGAACATGTAGATGCAAAGCTCCTGCGTCCAGGCGATGTGGATCTGGATCAGATAAGGATAGAGAAACGGGATACCGGTGCCGAACCGGTGCAGCACGGCCACGAAAATCAGCACCGTCGCCGCACCCATCAGCGTACTGATCAGGATTTCCTCGAAACGATCAAGGATACGAAGAAACACCAAGCCCCCCTTTGGAATTCGGCCGGAAATGCAGCCAGCAGAACGCGCCGTTTATAACAGAACTCGTCATGCCGGGCTTGTCCCGGTTATCCACGTCTTAAAGGTTGCGTAAGAAGACGTGGATGGCCGGGACAAGCCCGGCCATAACGGATGAGATATTGCTCGTACCTACCAAAGCGGAAAACGACCTGTCGCTATCGCGCTAGTGGCCGGCCTGACCGGTCTCCTTTAGGAATTCGTCGATCAGCGGTTGCCCGACGCGGGTTGCAACATCCTTGTAGACCGGCTCCATCGACTTGCGCATCGCAGCGTCCTGCTCCGGCGTCAGGGAGACGATCTCGGTCTTGCCGCTCTTCTTGATTTCGGCCAGCGCGTCCTCGTTTTCCTTGGCGGACTGGCCGTTACCGAACGCGGTAGCTTCCTTCATCGCCTTGTCGAGGTTGGTTCGAACGTCGGCAGGCAGGCCGTCCCAGAATTTCTTGTTCACGACCACGACGTAGCCGATGTAGCCATGATTGGTGACCGTGGCGTACTTCTGCACTTCATGCATTTTCTGCGTATAGATGTTCGACCAGGTGTTTTCCTGGCCATCGACCACGCCGGTCTGCAGCGCCTGGTAGACCTCGCCGAACGCCATCACCTGCGGAATCGAGCCGAGCGCGCGGAACTGCGCTTCGAGAACCTTGGACGACTGGATGCGGAACTTGACGCCTTTGTAGTCGGCGGGCGCAACCAGCTTCTTGTTGGCGGTCATTTCCTTGAAGCCGTTGTCCCAATAAGCCAGACCCGTCATGCCTTTTGAATCGAGCAGCTTGAGCAGCCGGGCGCCGAGCGGGCCGTCGGTGACTTTGCGCAAGGTGATGAGATCGGGAAGGATGTAGGGGAGATCGAACACCTCGAATTCCTTCACCCCGATCGGGCCGAACTTCGAGTTCGACGGCGCCAGCATCTGGACCGCGCCCAGTTGCAGCGCCTCGAGCTCTTCCTTGTCCTTGTACAGCGTCGAGTTCGGATAGACTTCGATCTTGACCTTGCCGGCGGTGTATTTCTCGGCCAACTCCTTGAACTTGTCCGCCGCCTTGCCCTTGGGCGTGTCGGACGCCACCACGTGGCTGAATTTGATGACCACCGGCGCCTGCGCCGAAGCCGGTCCGATCAGAGCCAAAGCCGCGACCGATGCCGCGGCCAAAATCAGTTTGCGCATGTTTCCTCCGGATTTTATTGGAAGCGCGCAATGGCGCCGCTCCTGTGGACGTTGGTTGCCAGCGGGACCAATACAGAGAAGCAGGCGGAAATGCCATTGCTCGTTAGCAGGGGCTCTGCGCGAGCTTTGCTGCAATGCAAAATTCTCTGACCATCCTGCCGGGCTTCCAGGTTTTTCTGCCGGGCCGTAAGACGTAGATGGCCGGGACAACAAGCCCGGCCATGACCGTAGGCGAGAAATCGAGCAATCAGCTCGCCGCCGCTTCCGGCAGGTCCCGCTGCCGCTTCATGACGATCTTGTTGAGCGCGCCGAGATAGGCCTTGGCCGAGGCCACCAGCGTATCCGGATCGGCGGCCTTGGCCGTCATCGAGCGGCCTTCATGCGCCAGCCGTACCGACACTTCGGCCTGCGCGTCGGTACCCTCGGTCACGGCATGGACCTGATAGAGTTCCAGCTTGGCTTCGTGCGGCACCAAGGCCTTGATGCAGTTGAACACCGCATCGACCGGGCCGTTGCCTTCGGCTTCCTCGATTCTGACCTGACCGCCGATGTTGAGCTTCATGGTGGCGCGTTGCGGGCCATGGGTACCTGCGATGACCGTGAGGGACGCCAGCTTGATGTGGTCATGCGCGTTGGCGATCTCCTGGTCGACCAGCGCCTCGATGTCCTCGTCGTAAATGTCCTTCTTGCGGTCGGCCAGCGCCTTCATCCGGACGAAGGCATCTTCGAGCTGGTTGGCGCCGAGCCTATAGCCCATTTCTTCCAGCTTGTGCACGAACGCATGCCGCCCGGAATGCTTGCCCAGCACCAGCGAGGAGTGCTTCAGGCCGACGGTTTCCGGCCGCATGATTTCATAGGTCGAGGCATCCTTGAGAACGCCGTCCTGATGGATGCCGCTTTCATGGGCGAACGCGTTACGGCCGACGATCGCCTTGTTGTACTGCACCGGAAACGACGTCGCCGCCGAGACCAGCTTGGACGCCCGGGTCAGCATGGTGGTGTCGATCTTGTTCCACCACGGAAACTTGTCGTTGCGGACGTTGATCGCCATCACGACTTCCTCAAGCGCGGCATTGCCG
Organism: uncultured Bradyrhizobium sp.; assembly: GCF_964252615.1. NCBI lineage: Bacteria > Pseudomonadati > Pseudomonadota > Alphaproteobacteria > Hyphomicrobiales > Nitrobacteraceae > Bradyrhizobium > uncultured Bradyrhizobium sp. Next base: position 47,014 of record NZ_CAXUNQ010000025.1, on the reverse strand, counting down.
GCCCGCTCGCCGATGCCGTTGACGGTGCATTCGATCTGCCGCGCGCCGCCGGAAATGCCGGCCAGCGAATTCGCCACCGCCATGCCAAGATCGTTGTGGCAATGCACCGAGAATACCGCCTTGTCGGAATTCGGCACCCGTTCGATCAGGGTGCGCATGAAGTGGGTGTATTCCTCGGGCACCGTGTAGCCGACGGTGTCCGGAATATTGACCGTGGTGGCGCCGGCCTTGATCACGGCTTCGACGATGCGGCAGAGAAAATCCATCTCGCTGCGGGTGCCATCCTCCGCCGACCACTCGACGTCGTCGATATGGTTGCGGGCGCGGGTGACGTTGGCGACCGACAGTTCTAGCACCTGCTCGGGCGTCATGTTCAGCTTCACCCGCATATGCAGTGGCGAGGTGGCGATCACGGTATGGACGCGCCCGCGCCTGCCGAACTTCACGGCTTCCGCGCAGCGGTCGATGTCTTTCGGATTCGCCCGCGACAGGCCGGCGATCACGGCATTTTTGGAGCGCCGGGCGATCTCGCTGACCGCCTGGAAATCCCCCTCCGAGGTGATCGGGAAACCGGCCTCGATGACATCGACGCCCATGTCGTCGAGCATCTCGGCGATGTCGAGCTTCTCTTCGAACGTCATGGTGGCGCCAGGGCACTGTTCGCCGTCGCGCAAGGTGGTGTCGAATATGATGACGCGGTCCTTGTCGGACTTGTTCACGGTGGTCATGGAAGATTCCTTATGGTCGGTAGCGCTGCTCTGAAGCGCTGAAGGGTTCTGGTGATCTCGCGCAACCCCTGAGTGCCCAGGCATAACTGCCCAGACGGCTCTCAGGGGCCGATAAGAAGCAGCAGCCCGCCGATAAGCAGGATTGGCATGGACGCAGCCGGAATCGCGCCGGGATTAACGGCATCGGCCGATCCTCCGGTCATTCCTGGTTTTTCGCTGCGAATCAGCATTGCCCAACCCTTGAGAGGCGTATCCTCAGCCAAAACCATTGACGGTTTGTTGCCAAAGGCGCTTCGGCACGGTTTTAGACGAAAACCGGGGGAAATCGCAATGCCAAAAGATAGTCAGACCGGCTGGCCTACCTACTTTCATAGGTCGGTAGTCCGCAGGATGGCAAAGCGACGCGTGCTCCCTACGCCTTACGGTCCAAGCTCGCCTCGCCTGGAATCCTTGTTCACCACCGCCTCGTTCGCTTGCCCGCTTTTTCCCTCATTCTCGAGCGCCGTACGCACCGTCTTGAACTCCTGCAGCGAGTCGGCGTCGACTTTCGGGAAACGCAAATCCAGCTTGTCCAGCGCGCTGACGATGGTCGAACCTATCACCACGCGTGCAAACCATTTATGGTCGGCCGGTACCACATGCCAAGGCGCCGCCGCCGTCGAGGTGGCACGGATCAGGTCCTGATATGCCGCCTGGTATTTGTCCCACAGCGCCCGTTCGGCGACGTCGTCCATCGAAAATTTCCAGTTCTTCGACGGCTCTTCCAGCCGGTCCAGAAAACGGCGGCGTTGTTCTTCCTTCGAGACGTTGAGGAAGAATTTCAGAACTATCGTGCCGTTACGCGCAAGATATTTCTCGAATGCCGAAATATCCTCGAACCGCTCGCGCCAGATGGTCTTCTTGACCAGCTCCGGCGGCAGCTTTTCCTTGGCGAGAATTTCCGGATGCACCCGCACAATCAGGACCTCCTCGTAATAGGAGCGGTTGAAAATGCCGATGCGGCCACGCTCGGGCAGGCAGATCATGCTACGCCACAGGAAATCGTGGTCGAGTTCCTTTGACGACGGCGCCTTGAACGAGAACACCTGACAGCCCTGCGGGTTGACGCCGTCGAACACGCTCTTGATGGCGCTGTCCTTGCCGGAGGCGTCCATGCCCTGGAAAATCAGCAGCAGCGACCAGCGGTTCTGTGCGTAAAGTCTGGCCTGGGAATCGCTCAGGCGCTTGCGGTTCGCCTCGATGATTTTTTTGCCCTTGTCCTTGTCGAGACCTCCCTTTTCGCTGGTTTTTTGCGACTTGAGGTGAAACTCGCCCGACCCATCGAAGCAGAACGGCGCGACGTATGGCTTCAATTCAGCCGCCAGGGGCTCTTGCTTCTTTTTGCTCATGACGGCAACACTCCGGGTTGCGGGTACGGTATATCGCGGGTGTCATGAACGCCAGACCTGACCGGCTTTGCGAGCAGAGCCAAGCAATCCGGAGGCGCCCGGACAACCGGATTGCTTCGTCGCTGCGCTCGTCGCAATGACGATGCGCAGCCATGCTGCTGAGGCGGCCACCAATCGCTTCATCACGCAATCAAACAGGGAGGCCGCTCGATCGGCCAGTTGTTGCCGGTGCTGGCGAGGCTTAGAATGCTTCCTGCGCCTCGATGAATGCCGTGACGAAGCGCGGCATGGCAGGCGTAACATCACCCGCGCCGCGCACCAGATGGATGGCGCTGAGCTCCGGCGACCGGTGCGTGGCGAGACTGGCTTCGATCTTCCTGCGCAGCGCCTCGCCGGTCATCTCCACGTCCAGGATGCGGATGATGGCAATTGCGGCACCGGAGACGACGCAATCCCAATGAGCGGCAGCGGTATAGTCCGCAGCCGTCAGGCCGGTTTCTTCTTCGACCTCGCGCGCGACGCTGCCGGCGATGTCGACCATCCCGCCTCGGAGATCATCGAGGTCGGGAGTGCCGGAGGGAAAATAAATTCGCCCCGCATTCGCGGTGTGAGCGGCCATCTCGCCGAGCACGAACGCGCCGTCCTCGCCGCGCAACGCCCCCATTCCAAAGCCGTTGAATACGCTGCCATCCGGAAAACCCCAGTCGCGCCATGCCAGGAAACTGGCGAAATCGGTCTCAAAATACGCGGCGCTAAAGCGGTCGCCGGCGAAGACCGGATTGCGGCCGAGCAGCACCCGGCCATTCCACAGTTGCGGTTTTTCGCGCTGCTTCCGCGCAAAATGCGCATCAATCTCGGCGCGCCGCGCTTCCGCAAACGACCACGTCCATGAATTGCATTTGAGATCGAGCTGCGTGACACGATGAATGGTGACCGGCACCGGCGCCGCCGCTCTATTTTACGCTCATCCCCGTCGTCTTGTGGGCTTGGTCGACGTACTTGTTGGTGTAGGTTTTTGTGACATCGATGTTGGCCTTGGCGACTTCCGGCGAGCTCGCGCTGAACACCGCGAGCACGGCCTCGGCACCCTTGGGATCCATTCTGCCGGTTTCCGAGTACATCGGAATCGTGTTTTTCAGGGCCGCGAGATACAGCGCCCTGTCCTTGCCGACGATCTCGGCGGGCATTTTCGCCATGATGTCCTCCGGTGAATGCGTGTGTATCCATTTCAAGGTGTTCACGATGGCATCGGTCAACGCCTGCACTTCCCTTTCGTGCGAGGCGACCCACGCCGTGGTCGAATAAAGCGCGCCGCCCGGGTAATCGCCGCCGAACACGGCCTGATTGTCTTTCTCCGTCCGGGTGTCGCTGAAAATGCGCAGGTCCGGATGGGCGCCTTGAAGCACGGTCACGGCGGGATCCAGCATGACGGCCGCATCGATCTGGCCCTGCTCCATCGCCGCCACCACGGTGGCGCCGAGGCCGACGCCGATCACGGCAACCGCCGTCGCATCGACACCGTTTTTCTTCAGCAGGTATTTGAGAAAGAAATCGGTCGAGGAGCCCGGCGCGCTGACCCCAACTTTCTTGCCGGCCAAGTCCCTGATCGACTTGATTTCATCATTGTGCCTGGGCGACACCACCAGAACCAATCCCGGATAACGGTCATACACAACGAAGGCTTGCAAATCCTGCTTCTTGGCCGCCAGATTGACGCAGTGGTCGAAATAGCCGGAAACCACGTCGGCACTGCCGCCGAGCACCGCCTTCAGCGCATCGGAGCCGCCCTTCAGATCGACCAGTTCGACGGCAAGTCCGGCCTTGTCATACTCGCCGAGCTGTTTCGCCAGCACGGTCGGCAGATAGCACAGGCAGGCACCGCCCCCGAGGGCAATGGTGATTTTGGTTTGCGCTGCGGCAAAACCGGACGTCAGAAATAACGTCAGCAGCATCGCAAAAAGCCTGCCGAACATCGTCCTCATGGTTTCCTCCACGGTCCCTGGTCTGGCGCACGATAGGCGAGCGGGCGCAGCTTGAGAAGCCGCCTTTAGAAGGCCTAGCCAGCACGCTTCTGGCGACATAGCATCGACGCCATAAAATCTCAGGGAGGACTAATCGATGAACCGTACTGTTTTTGCCGTGTCGGTCGCTGCAGCCTTCGCCGCCGGCTGCGGCATAACGCATCTGTTGCGCCCCGCGCTCGCTGCCGAGACCATCACCGCGCAGATCATCCATACCGGCGACCTGAACGGCGACCAGCTCGGCCCGGCCAATGCAGGCGGGATGCACTCCAAGACGTACGTCTCCGCGGATGGAGCCACAATCTCGATTCAGGACGGCAATGTGGGCAAGCACATGCATCCCAACACCAACGAGATCCAGTACATCCTCGATGGCACCGGGACGATCTGGCTCGGCGACAAGGAAGTGAAGGTCAAACCGGGCGATCTCGTCGTGATCCCCAAGGGCACTCCGCACGGCGGCACCAAGCCGGACGGACGCACGCTCAAGGCGATCGCGATCAAGACCCCGCCGCAGGCGCCGGATGACACCAAGATGCTGAACTGACGGCGTAGCCGTCATTCCAGGGCGCGGGCAAAGCCCGAGAGCCCGGAATCCATAATCGCGATGGGTGTTTATGTATCCGGGGCTGCGCCAAGGCGCATCCCGGAATGACGAATTCTACCCCCGCCCCTCCGCCGCTTCCGGCCGCCACACCAGCAGCCGCCGTTCGACCACCGTCACCAGCAGGTCGATAAGGATCACAAACGCGGAAAGCACGGCCATGCCGGCGAACACGCCGGCGACGTCGAAAACACCTTCGGCCTGCTGGACCAGATAGCCGAGCCCCGCCGCCGACCCGAGATATTCGCCGACCACGGCGCCGACGACGGCGAAACCGACCGAGGTATGCAGCGACGAAAACATCCAGGACAGCGCCGACGGCCAAAACACATGGCGCATCAATTGCCGTTCGCTCATGCCGAGCATGCGGCCGTTGGCGAGCACGGTGGGTGAGACTTCCTTGACGCCCTGGTAGACGTTGAAGAAGACGATGAAGAACACCAGCGTAACGCCAAGTGCCACCTTCGACCAAATGCCGAGGCCGAGCCACAGCGTGAAAATAGGGGCAAGAACGACGCGCGGAAGCGCGTTGGCCATTTTCACATAGGGGTCGAAGATCGCGGCTATTCGAGGCTGACGCGCGAACCAGAACCCGACAAGCACGCCGCTGAGCGAGCCGATCACGAAAGCGAGAATCGACTCCCACAGCGTGATCAACAGATGTTTCCAGATCACGCCGGTAGCAAACCAGACCACGATCTGACTGCCGACATCGACCGGATTGGAAAAGAAGAACGGCGGCAGCAGCAGCCGGCCGAAGATCGGCACGGTGGTGAGTAATTGCCACAGCCCGAGGAATACGACCGCGACGAGCAATTGGCAGACCAGGAGCGTCAGGCGCGACATGGCGCATCCATGGCGTTCCCGCAATGATCTCTCCACGAATCGTCTCCGCGAAGGCGGGGACGATTATGCTGTGTCCTTCCGTTTCGGCACTGGGAGGTATGCTTTCTGCAACAAGCACCGCGGGTGGTTATGGGTCCCCGCCTTCGCGGGGACGCTTCGTTGAGAGCTAAGGCCATCATCCAGCCTCCGCGGCCTGCGACGATTGCGCGTAGCCCTTCATGACTTCGTCCTTGAGCACACTCCAGATCTCGCGATGCAGCGTGTGGAATTCACTCGAGAGCCGGACCTCGAATATATCGCGCGGCCGTGGCAGCGGCACGCGCCAGTTGCCGATGATACGCGCATTCGGCCCCGCCGACATGATCACCACCCGGTCCGCAAGCGCGATCGCTTCTTCAAGGTCATGGGTGACGAACAGCACCGCCTTGCGGTCCGCGCCCCATAACCGCAGCAGCAGATTGCCCATGATCTGCCTGGTCTGGGCATCGAGCGGCCCGAACGGTTCGTCCATCAGCAGGATTTTGGGATCACGGATCAGCACCTGCGCGAGCCCGACGCGCTTGCGTTGGCCGCCCGACAGCATATGCGGATAACGGCCGGCGAAGGCGCCGAGTCCCACCGAGGTCAGCCAGTCCTGCGCTCGGCCAAGCGCCTCGGCGCGCGGCACGCCCTTGATCTCCAGTCCGATCGCGATGTTGTCGATCGACGTCTTCCACGGGAACAGCGCGTCGGCCTGGAACAGGTAGCCGGCCTTTCGGTTGAGGCCGGCCAGCGGCTGATCGAAAACGCGAACCGCGCCCGATACCGGCTGGAGCAAGCCCGCCACCAGATTCAGCAGCGTCGATTTTCCGCATCCGGTCGGGCCGACGATGGCAACGAACTCGCCGTGGTCGACCGTCAGTTGCGCCCGTTCCACCGCGGTATAGGCCCGCCCATTCCGCAGCCGGAACGCCACCGTCGCGCGGTCAAGCACGACCGCCGTCGATGCTGCGGCCTCATTTGCCTGCACGCGTTTTCCCCGATTTGATGCAAGTTGGACGATTGGCTTACCGCCGTCGCCGCGACAATTCAACGGACCGCGGCAATAGGCAAGCGCCGCGTCGGCTTGGTGGCTCGAAGGCCGTGTGATATTCCACCCCATGACCATGGCCCCACTCATCGCCTTCGCGCATGTCGGCAAGAGTTTTGACCGCGGCCGGGTAAAAGCCGTCGACGACGTCTCGCTCGACGTCGCGGAAGGCGAATTGCTCGCCATTGTCGGCGGCTCCGGCTCCGGCAAGACCACGCTGCTGCGGCTCGCCAACCGGTTGATCGAGGCCGACAGCGGCTCTGTCCGGATCGAGGGCGCGGATGTGCGCGCGGTGGACCCGATCGGACTGCGTCGCCGCATCGGCTATGTGTTCCAGAGCGGCGGGCTGTTCCCGCATATGAGCGTCGCCGACAATATCGGCATTACGCCGAGACTGCAGGGCACACCGGCGGCGGAAATCTCGGCGCGGATCGATGAACTGCTCGATCTGGTGCGGCTCGACTGCAATCATCATCGCAACCGCTTTCCCCACGAATTGTCCGGCGGCCAGCGCCAGCGCGTCGGCGTCGCGCGGGCGCTGGCAGCCAAGCCGCGCATCGTGCTGATGGACGAGCCGTTCGGCGCACTCGATCCCCTCACCCGCGACGCGCTCGGCGATGATTTTCGCGCGCTGCACCGCAAGCTCAGGCTGACCACCATCATGATCACCCATGACATGACCGAGGCGGTGCTGCTGGCCGACCGCGTCGCGGTGATGCGCGGCGGACGGCTGCTGGCCCAGGGCACGCCGGCGGAACTTGGCGGGAGCGCGGACCCGTACGTCTTGGAATTGCTGGGCACGCCACGACGGCAGGCCGAACGGCTGCAAAGGCTGTTGCCGAAGGACGGCGCGGCATGAACCCCTGGTCGGACCCGCGCTGGAACGAGGCGCTCGGCCATCTGCCGGATTATCTCGGCAATCATGTGCGCGTCAGCGTGACGGCGCTGGGGTTGGGATTGCTGGTCAGCCTGCCGCTGGCGCTGTTCGCGCGTAACAAACCGGTGCTGCGCGGCGCACTGCTCGGCTTCGCCAGCATCGTGCAAACCGTTCCCGGGCTCGCGCTGCTGGCGCTGTTCTATCCGCTGCTGCTGGCGCTGGCCGCAATCTCGCTGACCTGGCTGGGCGTCGCCTTCTCCGCCTTCGGATTCCTCCCCACGGTGCTGGCGCTGGCGCTCTATTCGATGCTGCCGGTGCTGCGCAACACAATTGCAGGCCTGCAGGGCGTGGACCCGGCGGTCCTTGAAGCTGCCCAGGGCGTCGGCATGACGCCTTGGCAGTCGCTGTTCATGGTGGAACTGCCGCTGGCGCTGCCGGTGATGATGGCGGGCATCCGCACTGCCGCGGTCTGGGTGATCGGCACCGCGACGCTGTCCACTCCAATTGGGCAGACCAGCCTCGGTAATTATATCTTCGCGGGGTTGCAGACCCAGAACTGGGTGTTCGTGCTGTTCGGCTGCTTTGCCGCCGCGGCGCTGGCGCTGATCGTCGATCAATTGCTGGCGCTGGCCGAAACCGGCGTTCGCACCCGCAACCGGATACGGGCCGCTATCGGCTGCGCCGGCTTGCTGGCGCTGCTGGCGGCGACGCTGGTGCCGTCGATGACGCGCCTGCAATCGACGACCATTGTTGGCGCTAAAACCTTTACGGAGCAGTATGTGTTGGCGGCGCTGATGGCGCAGCGGCTACAGGCGGCGGGACTCTCGGCCTCGTCGCGCGAGGGCCTCGGTTCCAATGTCATCTTCGATGCGCTGGCCTCGAACGATATCGACGTCTATGTCGATTACTCCGGCACGCTGTGGGCCAACCAGTTTCACCGCACCGACGTCAAACCGCGCGAGCAACTGCTCGCCGACTTGAAAGCGACGCTGGCGCGGCAGAATATCGCGCTGCTCGGCGAACTCGGCTTTGCCAACGCCTATGCCCTGGTGATGCCGCGCCAGCGCGCCGAGGCGCTCGGCATCCGTTCCATTGCCGATCTGACTTCGCATGCGGCGACGATGTCGATGGCGGCCGACTACGAATTTTTCTCGCGGCCGGAATGGGCCGGGCTTCGGAAGGCATACGGCCTGCCCTTCCGCGCGCAACGGCAGATGCAACCGGATTTCATGTATGCCGCCGTCGCCTCGGGAGAGGTAGACGTGATCGCGGGTTACACCAGCGACGGGCTGATCGCAAAATACGATCTGCTGGTGCTGGACGATCCCAGACATGCCATCCCTCCTTACGATGCGATCGTCCTGATTTCGCCGAAACGCGCAGAAGACCAGGCACTGCGCGCGGCGCTCACGCCGCTGCTGGGGGCGATCGATATCGCCACCATGCGCGAGGCCAATCTGCGCGCCGCCGGCAACGACGCCGCCAGTTCGCCCGACGCCGTCGCGCACTGGCTGTGGGAGAGGATTGGCAAACGATAGCGCGACCGCCACACTGTGGACCGGTGCAACTTGATGTGACAGGTGTTTATGATGTCCCTCAGCCTCGGCCGCACCCTCTCCCGCATTTGCTTTAAGGCTGCTGTCGACAATCCGACGCGACTGTATTGGCCGGAAAAAGGGCGACACGTCGTTGCCGGGCTTGACTTCACACATCTCGTCATGCGCGGGCTTGACCCGCGTATCCATCCAGCATCGGAAGATGTCGTTTCGAGGGGGTTGGATTGCCGGGTCAAGCCCGGCAACGGCCGAGATGTGTGCATCCAAGAGGGCCTGACCCGGCAATCCATCCCCTTTGAAGGACTCTTGCGAAGATGGATGGGTAGCCCGTGCAAGGCGGCGTTTGGTTTTACCCTACAAATTCTTGATCATCCCGGCGTCGATCAAGAGCCGGTTGAAGCGCCGCGCCTCGGCGCCGTCCTTGCAGGCGTAGAACAGCCCCTTGCAGCGGAGCATGATCTTCTTCTGCTCCTCGAACGAGGGATCGAGCGGGATGCCGGCGGCCTCCTGGACCACCAGCGGCAGATACGCGGCATCGACGGTATCCATCACCGCCGGGCTCCTGACCGGCTCGAAATTGATCGCATCGATCGCGTAATAGGTGCCGTAATAACGCGGGTCATAGTCCATCAGCTTCTTGCCGACGCCTGCTTCATCGAGGTCGGGATCCAGCAAATGCGGCGAGAATTCCGGTTGGTGGTCGCCATAGCGCACGATCAGGAACGGCTCGGCGGGAAATCGTTTTTTCAGGTTGGCGACGAAGGCGCTGTAATCGTCGAAACTCATGGCCTGCCGCCGCAGATATTCGTCGACCACCGGCGCGTTACCGAGACCGCGCCAGCCCGGCGTCAGGTCGGGGCGAAACCTGGTTTCCCACGGAAAATGATTGGCGGCGAGATAGATGAAGGTGAACAGCGGCGTCGCCGGAGGTTCCTGCGACATCAGCCTGAGCGCCTTGTCGTAGAAGAAGCTGTCGGGCTCGACATCCTTGGCGCCGAGATCGCGCGCGTCGAGAAACCGCTGGATGCCGGTGGTGGTCTGGAAGCTGCGCGCGCTCATGAACGCGCCATAGGCCGGATACAGCGAGGTCGTGCTGTAGCCGCAGCGGCGCAGCGCCAGCGGCAATCCGCGCTCGACACGCCCGGTCGCGATCCGCGTCACGAAATAGGAAAACCGGCCAAACGAACGCGAGGAAAGCCCGGCAAGTACGTTGTATTCGGTGAACCAGCTCGGGCCGCCGTTGCTCTCGGCAAGGAACGTGCGCGCCTTGCCGTCGAACGAATTGAAGTGGCCGCCATACCCTTGCGGCACCTTGACCCCGGCTGCCCGGCGAATGTCGAAGCTGGATTCGTCGTGGATCATGATGATGTGCGGCCGCCGTCCCGCGGGATGGCAGGAATCCAGCAGCGGCGTTTTCAGGCGCTCGGCGACCGCGGCGTCGGATTCCATGAATCCGTAATTGATGAAATCCGACACCGCGGTGACGCCGGAACGCGCAAATTTCGAGAGATAACCGTCGTCGTAATAGCCGCGCCAGGCTTCGTCCGGCCAGGTTAAGGAATACCCGACCAGCGCCGCGAGACACGCCAGCGCGCAAGCCGCGGCGGGCAGGCGACGGATCCGGAACGGATCAAGCCACCACAGCGCATACATCAAGGGCAAGGTGACGAAAGCAGCGCCGATCACCGACCAGCGCAGATTCGGGAAGATCGTAAACAGGAACGCGGCGGTGTCGCGGTCGATCACCATCACGTCGACGAAGTTCGCGGTCATCTGCACGATATCGTGCTTCAGCCGCGACAGCAGCACGAGAACGACGATCAAGGTCAGCGACAGCGCGCCCGAGAGCGCCGGCCGCCGCAGCAATGCGATCCAGAGGAAATTCAGGATTCCCCATGCCAGCAGAAATCCGACCCGCGCGCCGAAATCGGTTTCGGTCTGCATCATCACGGCCAGCGCGCCGAGCTGAGGCGCCGCCACGGCGAGCAGCCGCCAGATTCCGACGGAAGCGACGCCGCTCGCGATGGCGGCAGATGAATTAGGCAACGGCGCCATGGCCTGATCGCAAAAAACCCGGGCACTGCGGCCTTTGCTGGCGCCGGCCAGAAAGGCGGACATCGCAACCGGAAACTGCGAGGTGTCATGAAAACGTAATGGAACCGTCATGACCGCGCAATGTATTTTGCATCGTCATTGCCGGGCGCGACCTGCGGATCGATGCGCGGGTCGAACCCGCGCATGACGCCCCTAAGGGGGAATTTAATGCGCCGCCCAACCCTTAGGGCAACAGCCCGGCCGACTGGCGATGACCCGGGCTACGTAATGCACTCCTATTCGGCATGCCCGTCAATGACCGGGCCGAACAACTGCCATTTCTCGCCGGTGAATGTCATCATCTGAACCTGTTCGATCGGATAGAAATCCGTCGGCGAGGTCTTGATGCGGATCCCGGGAATGTAGGTGTCGATCTCGAAATCCATGTTCGAGACCACCTTCATGACGTTCTCGCGCGTCAGATTGTCGCCGCAGCGCTTCAGCACCTCCACCAATGCGGTCGACGTGTTGTAGCCCGTCAGCGGCCCGCTCTCGGATTTATCGGCTTCCGGATAATACTTCGCCATGAAGGCGCGGTATTTCTGCATCCCCGGATAGCCGTCCCATTGTGGATCGGTGACGTCCATCTGATAGCCCGCGCTCAGGATGCCCTTGGAATTGTTGAGGCCGGCCGGCCCGAGCACGGCTCCGACGGAGGCCGATACGTTGGTCATGATGTGAATCGGATGCCAGTCGAGCTCGGCGATCTTCTTGATCGCCTGGGCGGCGAATTTCGGCGTGCCGATGTTGACGAAGATCTCCGGGTTCGCGGTCTTGATCGCCACCACCTGGGAATCCACGGTCGGCACGCTGGTCTCGTAGGGAATGCTGGCGACGACCATCCTGTCATATTTGTCACGCAGCACATCCTTGAGGCCGAGGACATAGTCCTTGCCGAAATCGTCGTTCTGGTAGAGCACCCCGATCCTGGCGTTCGGATGGTGCTGCAGGATGTAGGTCGCATAGATGCGCGCTTCGGCCCGGTAGTTCGGCTGCCAGCCGATAGTCCAGGGAAAATGTTCGGGATCGCCCCAGCGCGAGGCGCCGGTGGCGACGAACAGCTGCGGCACTTTCATGGTGTTCATGTATTTCTGGATCGCCGCGTTGGACGCGGTACCCAGCGAGGCGAAGATCAAAAACACCTCGTCGCTTTCGACCAGCTTGCGCGCCTGCTCCACGGTTTTCGGCGGCGAGTAGGCGTCGTCGTAGGAAATGAAGTTGATCTTGCGGCCGTTGATGCCGCCGCTGTCGTTGATCATGCGGAAGTAAGCGCTCATCGTCTTGCCGATGATGCCGTAGGCCGAGGCCGGTCCGCTGTACGGCATGATGTTGCCGATCTTGATCTCGGTGTCGGTGATACCCTTGTCGTATTTCTTCTGCGCAAGCGCGGAAGCCGAGGCTGCGGCGAGGATGGCTGCGGAAATTCCAAGCGTCTTTACGAAATCCTTGAGCGCGCGCTTCATAGAGTCTCCTCCTGCAGGGCTGGGCCAGGCGTGACGGCTTTGGGGGGCGGGTCCTCAAATGTTCTTTGTATTGGCCGCACGATAGCAGCCGGCCAGAATTCCCGAAAGGCGCCGGCCAATATGCCGAGACGTGATCAGCAGGGACGATTTGTCGCGTGAGGGCGCGAGGTGCAGTGCAACAATCCTCTGGCGCAAAATACGCGCAGTCGTTCCAGCAAAACGCATCGTCCATTAAGCGTCGAAGGATGCGCGGGTCGAGCCCGCGCATGACGCTGTGTAAGGCGCGAGCGTTTGGGGCGGTCCCGGTTCTGCGAAGCGCATGAGAATGCCGCATCGCGCCCGGGCAACGGCAGTTCGTCATGGCCGGGCTTGTCACATCTCGTCATACGCGGGCTGACCCGCGTATCCATCACCTTTGGAAGACTCTTTGAAAGGATGGATTTCCGGGTCAAGCCAGCAATGACGATGAGATGTGTGCATCAGTAGGGCTTGTCCCGGCCATCCACGTCTCTCTCGCCTGGATGCGGAAAAGACGTGGATGCGGGGACGAACCGGGCATGACGAATGCCCGGCCAGAGCACAGCCTCAGTTCTTCGTCTTGTCGACCAGCGCGCCCTTCTTGATCCAGGGCATCATGTCGCGCAGCTTGACGCCGACTTCCTCGATCGGGTGCGCGGCGAGTTTTGCGCGGGTGGCCTTGAACGAGGTCTGGTTGACCTTGTTCTCGAGCATCCAGTCGCGGGCGAATTTTCCGGACTGGATGTCGTGCAATACGCGCTTCATCTCGGCCTTGGTCTCGTCGGTGACGATGCGGGGACCGGTGATGTATTCGCCGTATTCGGCGGTGTTGGAAATTGAATAATTCATGTTGGCGATGCCGCCCTCATAGATCAGGTCGACGATCAGCTTCACTTCGTGCAGGCATTCGAAATACGCCATCTCAGGCGCATAGCCTGCTTCCACCAGCGTCTCGAAGCCGCCCTTGATCAGTTCGACCAGGCCGCCGCACAGCACCACCTGCTCGCCGAACAGGTCGGTTTCGCACTCTTCCTTGAACGAGGTTTCGATGATGCCGGCGCGGCCTCCGCCGATCGCCGAGGCATAGCTGAGGCCGAGATCATGGGCATTGCCCGAAGGGTCCTTGTGGATCGCGATCAGGCAGGGCACGCCGCCGCCGCGCTGGTATTCCGAGCGCACGGTGTGGCCCGGACCCTTTGGCGCGATCATCAGCACGTCGAGGTCGGGCCGCGGGTCGAGCAGGTTGAAGTGCACGTTGAGGCCGTGCGCGAACACCAAGGCCGCGCCCTTTTTCATGTTGTCGTGCAGGTGGTCGCGGTAGATATCGCCCTGCAGTTCGTCGGGTGTCAGCATCATCACGAGGTCGGCCCATTTCGCAGCCTCGGCGACTTCCATGACCTTGAAGCCGGCGGTTTCGGCTTTTTGCGCCGACGCCGAGCCCTTGCGCAGCGCAATCGCGACGTCCTTGACGCCGGAATCCTTCAGGTTGAGCGCGTGTGCATGGCCCTGGCTGCCATAGCCGACGATGCAGACCTTCTTGCCCTTGATCAGGTTGATGTCGGCGTCGCGATCGTAATAAACCCGCATTGGTCGTTCCTCTGCTACGGCGGCCGTTTGCCGGCCCCTCAAGTCGAATTGCGCCCGGTTTCTAGGGCGCTGGGTGCCACGAGACAAGCCCGCGGCGGCGATTTCCGGCTCGCACCTGCCTCATGGCTCGCGCAGAACCGGATACAGGGAGGCCAGCAGCAGCATAGCCATGACGATGTTGAAGCCCCGTACCGCCTTCGGCGAGGTCAGAACTGGCCGCAGCGCACTGCCGAACAGCGCCCAGGCCGAGCAAGCCACCGCTCCCAGCAGCAGACTGAGCCCGACCTGCAGAACGATATTCCAGGGAAAGCTGGCGATGCCCGCATAGGCGGTGATGGTGCCGATCACCATCACCCAGCCCTTGACGTTGATCCACTGGAACATCGCCGCACCCCAAAAGGACATCGGGCCGCGACGGTTGGCTGACGCGGATTCGACCGGTCCGGATATCGCGATCGCGGCGGCGAGATAGACCAGATAGGCGATGCCGGCGTATTTGAGGATGGTGTGCAGCACCGGGCAGGCGATGAAGACGGCGCCGAGGCCAAGGCCCACCGCCCCGATCATGAAGGCGAAGCCGATCGTGATGCCGGCGACGTGCGGCAAGGTCCGGCGGAAACCGTAGGTCAGGCCGGACGACAGCAGCATGATGTTGTTGGGGCCGGGCGTGAAAAACATCACGGTGGCGAACATCACGAAGGCGATGAAAAGCTGGGACACGTTTCCGCTCACGCGATGTTCGGCACGGCCTGCGGCCGCTTCGACAGCAGCATGATCGCAATCCCCGCGACCACGACGATCATGCCGGCCAGCCGCAGCGGCCCGAAGCGCTCGCCGAACACGATGCTGGACGCGGCGGCGCCCACGAACGGCACCAGCAGCGCGAACGGCACCACCTGCGCCGCCGTATAATCGCGCAGCAGCCGGCCCCACAGCCAGTACGCGATGCTGGTCGAGACGGCGCCGATGGTCAGGATGCTGACGACGCCGATCAGCGACATGTTGAGCAGTGCGTGAGCGGCCGCGGATGGGCCATCCGTGATCAGTGTCAGCGCCAATAGCGGCACCGCCGCCGCGAGGCAAAGCCAGGCGAACAGGTCGAACATCGGCACGTCACGCGCCCGGCGCAGCAAGAGATTGCCGATCGCGAACACGACCGGCGAAATCATCAGCACGGCAAAGGCGCCCACGCTGAAATCATAGCCGACGGTGCCGCAGATCATCAGCAAGCCGATCGCGGCAATGCTGATTCCGATCACCTGCATCCGGGTCGGCACCTCGCCAAAGGCGATGACAGCCAACGCGACCGTAAACAGCGCCTGGCTCTGCACGATCACGCTGGCGAGGCCGACCGGCACGCCATGCGCGATGCCGAAGGCCTGCGCCAGGAACTGGCCGAGGAACAGCGTGGAGCTGATGGCGATCAGCAGCGGCCACGATACGTCCGGCTTGCGGAGAAACAGGCACGGCGCCGCGGCGATGGCAAAACGCATCATCGTCATCAGCGTCGGCGGCAGTTCGTCGAGCGCCAGCCGGCTCGCCACGAAGCCGAGGCCCCAGATCACCGCGACGAGGGTGGCAAGGAAGATGTCGGCGAGTTTCATGAATATGCCGCTACATCCCCTCCGCGCCGCGGCCGATGGCGGCGACGCCGGTGCGGGACACTTCGACCAGGCCGAGCGGACGCATCAGGTCGACGAACTGGTTGATCTTGGAGGAACTGCCGGTGATCTCGAATACGAAACTCTCGGTCGAGGCGTCGATCACGCGCGCGCGGAACGCATCCGCCAGCCGCATCGCTTCCACGCGCGGCTCGCCGAAGCCCCGTACCTTCACCATCGCCAGTTCGCGCTCGATCGAACGGCCGCCGATCAGCGTCATGTCAACCACGCGATACACGGGAATCATGCGGTCGAGCTGGTTCTTGATCTGCTGGATCACCATCGGTGTTCCGGTGGTGACGATGGTGATGCGCGAGACGTGCTTCTGGCTTTCGGTCTCCGACACGGTGAGACTTTCGATGTTGTAGCCGCGTCCGGAAAACAGCCCGATTACCCGCGCCAGCACGCCCGGCTCGTTCTGCACCAGCACCGAGAGCGTATGGGTCTCGCTGGGGTCGCGCCGGTCTTCCATGAAGTAGGCGGATGCGGGCTGATTCATTGTCGTCCCTCAGTCTCTCGTTCGTCACGCCCAGCCTCGTGCCGGGCATCCACGTCTTTAAAGTCTTCGCAAGAGAGAGGACGTGGATGGCCGGGACGCGCCCGGCCATGACGGCTTCCATCTTGTCGTTATGCAGACAC
Source organism: uncultured Bradyrhizobium sp. (assembly GCF_964252615.1). Taxonomy (NCBI): domain Bacteria; kingdom Pseudomonadati; phylum Pseudomonadota; class Alphaproteobacteria; order Hyphomicrobiales; family Nitrobacteraceae; genus Bradyrhizobium; species uncultured Bradyrhizobium sp. Next base: position 30,463 of record NZ_CAXUNQ010000025.1, on the reverse strand, counting down.
GCCGTCCCCGGTCAGGGCGGCCTCCGGCATCACCCATCGGTGAAACAGATCGAGATCGATATTGCCGCCGCTCAGGACAAGGCCGATGCGCTTGCCGCGGATGTTCGGCTTGTCCTGCAGCGCGGCGGCGAGCGCCGCAGCGCCGGCGCCTTCGGCAAGGTTGTGGGTGTCGGTCCAATACGCCCGCATGGCTGCTGCGATCTCATCGTCCGTGACCTGCAGGATGCGGGAGGCGCCCTTGCGGATGATCGCAAGCGCCTCGGGATCGGGAACGCGCGTCGCCATGCCGTCGGCACGCGTATTGCTGCTGGCGGTCGTCACCACCGTGCCGGCGGCGAACGACAGCGCATAAGCCGGCGCCTCGGTCGATTGCACGCCGACGATATCGGTAGCCAGCCCCAGCAGGTCTCGGGCCAGGATGCAGCCGCAAATGCCGGACCCCTGCCCGATCGGGACATAGAGAACATCGAGATCCGGCGCCTTCCGAAACAGCTCGAGCGCATAGGTCGCCACGCCCAATACCAGATCGGGATGAAACGCGGCCACGAACTCGAGCCCATCGCGCGCGGCGCGGCGATGGGCTTCCTCGCGCGCGGCCTGAAAGTCTTCGCCGTATTCGACCAGGTCGGCGCCGAACGCCCGCATCGCGTGATTTTGATCGACCGAATTACCCAACGGCACCAGGATCGTAACCGGCACGCCATGGCGGCGCGCGGCAAAGGCGAGGCTCTGGCCATGATTGCCGCGCGTGGCCGAGATCAGTCCCGGCGTACCCGGCCGTTCACGCTTCAGGCGGTCGATATAGACGAGCCCGCCGCGCACCTTGAAGGCCCCGGTCGGGGTATGATTTTCATGCTTGACGATCACCGCGGCTCCCAGCCGCTCCGACAGCCGCGGCCAGGCATGCGCCGGCGTCGGCGATATCGCCGCTCCGACGATCGCGTGTGCCCGTTCCAGTTGCCGCAAATCAAACATCCGCCGTTCTCATCGTCTCGCCGTCACTGTTGCGCAACGGGATGCCGTCAGTGTCTCACACCAGTGCCTTGCCGCCGGAAAACGCGGCCGCGGTGGTCTCGTCGTTGGCTTCCGCCGGCAGCAGCATTTCGTTATGCGCCTTGCCGGACGGAATCATCGGGAAGCAGTTTTCCAGAGCAGCCACCCGGCAATCGAACAGCACCGGCTTTTTCACGCTGATCATCTCCTTGATCGCACCATCGAGATCGCCGGGTTTTGTCGCCTGGATGCCGACGGCGCCGAACGCATCCGCCATCTTGACGAAATCCGGCAGTGCTTCCGAGTAGGAGTGCGACAACCGGTTGCCGTGCAGCAACTGCTGCCACTGCCGCACCATGCCCATGTACTGGTTGTTGAGGATGAAGATCTTGATCGGCAGTTCATACTGCACGGCCGTCGACATCTCCTGCATGGTCATCTGTACCGAGGCGTCGCCGGCGATATCGATTACGAGGCTGTCGGGATGCGCGACCTGCACGCCGAGCGCCGCCGGCAGGCCGTAGCCCATGGTGCCGAGCCCGCCCGAGGTCATCCAGCGATGCGGATGTTCGAAGCCGAAGAACTGCGCCGCCCACATCTGATGCTGGCCGACCTCGGTGGTGATGTAGGTGTCGCGGCCTCGCGTCGCATCGAACAGGCGCTGGATCGCGAATTGCGGCAGGATCACGTCGTTGTTCTTCTTGTACGCAAGCGAATTGCGCGCGCGCCAGCGTCCGATCTCGAACCACCACGGATCGATTTTCGGTTTCTTGGCTTCCGCCTTGAACACCTGCAGGATGTCGCCAAGCACGTTGCCGCAATCGCCGATGATCGGCACGTCGACGCGGATATTCTTGTTGATCGACGACGGATCGATATCGATATGAATCTTCTTCGAGTTCGGCGAGAAGGCGTCGGTACGCCCGGTAATGCGGTCGTCGAACCGCGCGCCGACGCACAGCATGACGTCGCAATCATGCATCGCCATGTTGGCTTCGTAAGTGCCGTGCATCCCGAGCATGCCCAACCAGTTGGGACCCGAAGCCGGATAGGCGCCGAGGCCCATCAAGGTCGACGTGATCGGAAAGCCGGTGGTTTCGACCAGTTCGCGCAGCAGCTTCGAGGCCTCGCGGCCGGAATTGATCACGCCGCCGCCGGAATAGATCACCGGACGCCTTGCGGACGCCAGCAACTCCACCGCCTTGCGGATTTGCACGGCGTCGCCCTTCACCCGCGGCGAATAGGAGATGTGCACGTCGGATTTGCGCGGCGGATGGTAGGTGCCGGTGGCGAACTGCACGTCCTTCGGCACGTCCACCACAACCGGGCCGGGACGGCCGGTGGTCGCGACGTAAAACGCCTCGTGCAGCACCTTGGGCAGATCCTCGATCCGGCGCACCAGCCAGTTGTGCTTGGTGCAGGGCCGGGTGATGCCGACGGTGTCGCATTCCTGGAACGCGTCGTTGCCGATCAAATGCGTCGGCACCTGGCCGGTGATGCACACCAGCGGTATCGAGTCCATCAGCGCATCGGTGAGCGGCGTCACCATGTTGGTGGCGCCCGGGCCCGAGGTCACCAGCACCACGCCGGGCAAACCGGTGGAGCGCGCATAGCCCTCGGCGGCGTGGCCGGCGCCTTGCTCGTGCCGCACCAGGATGTGCTCGACCTCGCTCTGCTGGAAAAGCTCGTCATAAATCGGCAGCACGGCGCCGCCGGGATAGCCGAAGATGTGCTTGACGCCATGATCGGCCAAGGCGCGCACGATCATTGCGGCGCCGGTCATCTGGTTGGGATCGTGGCTCTTGCTGTCGCTCATGGCTAGCTCCGATGCGCCGGTTGGCGCGACTTCGTCGTTTCAGTTTCGGAAAATAAAAAAGGGCCCAAAAGGCCCCATGCACACCGCCCGTTGCGGGATGGCCTCAGCCAGCCCCGGCGGTGCGCCTGGGTCCGACGACAATAAGAGGTTGGGTAATTTTATTACGCATTTGCTGCTCGGACTTCCCAAAGGTTGCGCAGAACATAGTCGCCAAGCCTAGAAAGTCAAGGGAGATGGCCAGCGCCTACCAAAGATTAGCGGGCTTCAGCGCGTTCGGCGAGCGTTTTTCACGCTCCATGTTTCTCCGTCGTGACGACGGAGTGAAGCTGCGGCGGTTCTTCGGACATGACGACGGAGCCAAGTCGCAACGGTTTCTTCGGTCATGAGGACGGGGTCAAGTCGCGGCGGTTCGATCCAACCGTACCGGCGCCTGCGCCGGGCTCACCCATTCGAATTCCGGCAGTTGATGCCTGAACCAGGTGAACTGCCGCTTGGCATAATGTCGGGTGTCGGCGCGGCCGGTCACCGCGGCCTGTTCGAGCGTGATCTCGCCTGCCAAGTGCCGGATCAGCGCCGGCACGCCGTGCGCCTTCAATGCCGGCAGCAGCGGATCGAGGTTTCGCGATGCCAGCGCTGCCACTTCGTCGAGCGCGCCTGCGCCCAGCATCGCATCGAAACGCCGGTCGATCCGCGCATAAAGCTGGTCGCGCTCGGGCGCCAGAAACACTGCGGTAAACGTCCCTGCCGGCAACAGCGGCGGCGAGCCCTCGCGATGCCAGTCGGTCAGCGAACGCCCGGTCGCTTCCACCACCTCAAGCGCGCGCGCGACGCGGGCCTTGTCGCGCGCTTTCAGCCTTTCGGCCGATGCCGGATCGCGGTGCATCAACTCCGCATGCAGCGCCTCGACCCCGTCGCGCTGCAGCCGCGCGCGGACATCCTGGCGCACCAGAAGAGGAATCGGCGGCACCGCCGACAGGCCGCGCGTCAGCGCCTTGAAGTAAAGCCCGGAGCCGCCGACCAGGATCGGCAGCCGGTTCTGCGCGCGCGCCTCCGACAGCGCGCGGCCCGCGTCGGCGGCCCACGCCCCGGCGGAAAAATTCATCGCGGCATCGACATGGCCATACAGCCGGTGCGGCACGGCCCCCTCGTCTTCCGGCGTCGGCCGCGCGGTGAGCACGCGCAGGTCGCGATACACCTGCATGGAATCGGCGTTGATGATCAACCCGCCATGCGCCTTGGCCAGCGCCAGCGCCAGCGCCGACTTGCCGCTGGCGGTCGGCCCTGCGATAAGCACCGCCTTGTTCTTCTCTCGGCTCGAACTCACGTCATGTCTCTCGTCGCCACCCTGATATGCAATCCCGCCAACCCCGCGCTGGATTCGACCATCGTCGACGGTGCGCGCGCCGTTCTACCCGCGTCCGGTCCGGCAATATGGCTATTCGACGAAGTCGCCGTCGACATTCCCTTTACCTCGTCCGAAGACATCGGCGCCATCGCCGGCCGCCTGCGCGAGGCGCGCGGCGACCTGCCGATCGATATCGTGGTGCAGCCCCGAATCGCCAGGCGCAAGAAGCTTTTTCTGGCCGACATGGATTCCACCATGATCGGCCAGGAATGCATCGACGAACTGGCGGATTTCGTAGGTCTCAAGCCGCACGTCGCCGCGATTACCGAGCGCGCGATGCGCGGCGAGATCGAATTCGAACCGGCGCTGCGCGAGCGCGTGGCGCTGCTCAAGGGATTGCCGGTCACGGTGGTCGATGAGGTGCTGGCCCAGCGCATCACCCTGACGCCAGGCGGCCGCGACCTGGTCGCGACCATGCGCGCGCACGGCGCTTACACCTGCCTGATCTCCGGCGGTTTTACCCTGTTCACCAACCGTGTCGCCGCAATGATAGGGTTTGAGGAAAACCGCGGCAACGAATTGTTGGTCGAGCACGGCAGATTGACCGGCACCGTCGCCGAGCCGATTTTAGGCCGCGCGGCGAAACTGGCGACGCTCGACGAACTGCGCGAAGCCTTCGACCTCGACGATCTCGACACGCTGGTGGCCGGCGACGGCGCCAACGATCTCGGCATGATCCAGCGCGCCGGCCTTGGCATCGCCTACCACGCCAAGCCCGCCGTCGCCGCCGCGGCGCATGCGCGGATCGACCATGGCGACCTCACCGCGCTGCTCTATGCGCAGGGATACCGGCGCAGCGAGTTTGCGGGGTGACGGCGTCCCATGCGGGCTTGACCCCGCGTATCCATCGACTTTCGCAAGACTCTCCCGAAGCAGGATGGCTTGCCGGGTCAAGCCCTACGGGATGCACACATCTCATCGTCATTGCCGGGCTTGACCTACCATACGCACACATCTCGCCGTCATTGCCGGGCTTGACCCGGCAATCCATCCCTTCGAAACGACTCTTCCGAAGATGGATGGATACGCGGGTCAAGCCCGCGTATGACGGGATGTGTGAATCCCGTAGGACGAGCCCGGCAATGACGGCGGGGTACTACTGCACGCTCAACGCAACGAACCGCAATTCGCCCTCGGCGTTGGAAACCAGCAGCAGGATCGATTTCTTGCCGTCCTTTTTCAACTGATCGACGCGCTTCTTGACGTCGGCGGCGTTGGACACGGCCTCCTGTGCCACCTCGACGATCACCTCGCCGGCGCTGAGCCGCTTCTCGGCGGCGTCGGACGTTGAGTCGACATTGGTGATGACCACGCCCTTGACGCTGTCCTTGATCTTGTAGCGGCTGCGCAGATCCTTGCTGAGGCCGGCGAGATCGAGGCCCAGCGCCTTCTGGGTCGCGGGCTTCTCGGCTTCGGGCTGGGACTTGCTGGAGGCCTGCACCGCCTTCTCGCCGTCCTCCAGACGGCCGAGCGTGACCTGCTTGGTTTCCTCCTGGCCCTTGCGGATGACGACGACATCGACCGCCTTGCCGACCGCGGTGTCGGCGACCACGCGCGACAGGTCCTTCGGCTCCTTGATGTCCTTGCCGTCGAACTTTATCACAACGTCGCCCGGCTCGATCCCGGCGGGTTTCGCTGGGCCTTTCTCCTCGACGCCGGCGATCAGGGCGCCGCGCGCGGGCTTGATGTTGAGGCTCTCGGCGATCTCGTCGGTGACCTGCTGGATGCGCACGCCGAGCCAGCCGCGCCTGAGTTCGCCGAACTGGCGCAGCGAATCCACAACGCCCACGACGGTCTTCGACGGCACTGCAAAGCCGATGCCGATCGAGCCGCCCGACGGCGAAATGATCAGCGTGTTGACGCCGATGACCTCGCCGTCGAGGTTGAACAACGGGCCGCCGGAATTGCCGCGATTGATCGCGGCGTCGGTCTGGATGTAGCTGTCGTAGGGTCCGGAATTGATGTCGCGGTTCCGCGCCGAGACGATGCCTGCGGTGACGGTGCCGCCAAGGCTGAACGGATTGCCGATGGCGATCACCCATTCGCCGAGGCGAAGCTTGTCGGAATCGCCGAATTTTACCGCGACCAGCGGTTTCGCCGGAGGCGTGAATTTCAGCACTGCCAGATCGGTCTTCTTGTCGACCCCGACCAGCGCCGCCCTGATCTTGGTGCCGTCGTTCATGATGATGTTGATTTCGTCGGCGTCCGCAATGACGTGGTTGTTGGTCACGGCGATGCCCGCGGTATCGACGATGAATCCGGAGCCGAGCGAATTGGTTTTGCGCGGCTGCATGCCGCCGCCCTTGTCCCCTCCGGGTCCGCCGCGGCGGTTCTTGAAGAAATCGTCAAAGAATTCCTCGAACGGCGAGCCTGGCGGCAATTGCGGCATGGCGCCGCGATCCCCGCCGCCACCGCCGGCCTTGGCCTCGACGGTCTGGGTCGTCGAAATGTTGACGACCGCGTCGATCACTCTCTCGGCGACGTCCGCGATGCCGTCGGGGCCTCGCGCAAACCCGGGAACGGATATCAGGGCAGCAGCGGCACCGAGACAGATAGCCGCCAGCCATGGGCGCCGGCGATGGCTCAACGCGGGGATCGCACCGGTCATGTCTGGTCTCTCTCCTGGAAAGGGCACGAATTTGAAGTTCACAGTGCGCCCGAACAGGGCGAAGGCGCAAGCATGCGCGCCGAGCAATTTCACGCTATCAGCCGTGCCGATTACGGCAAAAAGCGGACGCCGGCGCTGACGACGGGGTTGATTCTTATGGTATTTCAGGAGATTGGGTTCGGTTTTCCGAATCGTCAGCGCCGCACGAACCATATCAGGATCAGGCCGGCGACGGCCGACCCAAGTCCCACCGCGCGCAGGATATTGTCGGGCGTGGCAAGGGCGGACTTCATGGCCCGCCGCATCCATGCAGGACTGGCCGCGAACAACAGGCCTTCGAGCACAAACAGGATACCCACACCGATGAGGAAGTCGGCAAACGCTATGGACCTCATCCGACTGAAACCTCCCGCTGCTGTTTTTGGCGCGTCTTTTTCAGCGAGGCGGAATCGGAGCCGCCTCGAAGGACCTGCTTCTTCATAGAGGAGAGCGGGTTCGAACGCAAAACGGCGTCCGGGCGGGCCTCGGGGGGCACGGTCATTGCGAGCGAAGCAAAGCAATCCAGGCCGCAAAAGGACCGGACCGCTTCGTCACTAACGCGCCTGCAAGGACGTCAAGTACTTACGGCTTCGGCGCCGCGCTCGCAGCGGGTTGGGCCGGCTCGGGCGGCTTGCCCGATGAATTGCTGAAGAACCTGAAGAAGTCGGAGTCCGGCCGCAGCAGGAACCGGGTGTCGTTGCTCTTCAGCCCGTTCTCGTAGGCCGTCATCGAACGGTAGAACCCGAAGAAGTCGGGATCCTTGCCATAGGCCTCGGCGAACAGCCGGTTGCGCTCGCCGTCACCGGCGCCGCGCACCTGCTCGGCGGTGGAGTTCGCTTCGGCGACGATGACGGTTGCTTCGCGATCGGCCCTGGAGCGGATTTCCTGCGCCTTCTGTCCGCCCTGGGCGCGGAATTCGGCAGCCTCGCGCTGCCGCTCGGTCTGCATGCGCTGGTAGACCGCCTGGCTGTTCTGTTCGGGAAGATCGGCCCGCCTGATCCGCACGTCGACCACCTGGATGCCATAGCCATCGGCTTCCTTGTCGAGCTGATCGCGAATCCGCGCCATCAAGGCTTCGCGCTCGTCGCGCACCACCGTGATAAACGTGACTTCGCCGAGCACCCGGCGCAGCGACGCGTTGAGCAGCGTCGTCAACTGGATGTTGGCGGCCTGGATCGAACCGACGCTTTGATAGAACCGCAGCGCGTTCTTGATCCGGTAGCGCGCAAAGGCGTCCACCACCAGCCGCTTCTGATCCGACGCGATGACTTCCTGCGAGGGGTTTTCAAGGTCGAGTATGCGCTTGTCGATGCTGATCACGGTGTCGATGAACGGCGCCTTGAAATTCAGTCCGGGTTCGGTGACGACCCGGACCGGTTCGCCGAGCCGCACCAGCAGGACCTGTTCGGTCTGGTTCACCGTGAAGACCGAGCTGTAGCCGACGATGGCGACAACCAACAGCACCAGCACCGCGACAATGCCTGAAATTCCGGATCTCATCGGGTGCTCCCGCTCTGCTGTTGCGGCTGGCCCGATGTCGCCGGCGGACGCCGCGGCGTCAGTTCGTTGAGCGGCAGATAGGGCACGACGCCCTGGGAGGACGACGAGCCGCCGTCATACACCAGCTTTTCGGCGCCGCCGAGGATGCGCTCCATGGTTTCGAGATAGATGCGCTGCCGCGTCACGTCAGGCGCCTTCTTGTATTCGTCATACACCTTGAGGAAACGCGCGCTCTGGCCCTTGGCTTCGGCCACCGCCTGTTCCTTGTAGCCTTCCGCGATCTGGATGATCTGCGCAGCGCGTCCGCGCGCATCCGGAACCACGCGGTTGGCATAGGTCTGGGCCTCGTTCTGCAATCGCTCGAGATCGGCGCGCGCCGCCTGCACGTCGCGGAACGCATCGATCACTTGCGCCGGCGGATCGACCTTCTGCATCTGCACCTGCTGCACAAGGATGCCGGACCCATAGCTGTCGAGCGTCTTCTGCATCAGTTCCTGCACCCCGGCCTCATTGGTGGTGCGGGCGCCGGTCAGGATCGGCTGGATGTTGGAGCGGCCGACCACCTCGCGCATCGCGCTTTCGGCGACCGCCTTCACGGTGCCTTCTGGGTTCTGGATATTGAACAGATAATTGCCGACGCCGTCGGGCTTGATCCGCCACAGCACGGTGAAGTCGACGTCGACGATGTTCTCGTCGCCGGTAAGCATCAGGCTTTCCTCCGGCACGTCGCGCATGGTCCTGCCACGCCGCGCCGGGTCGTCGATCAGGGTCATGCCGATGCTGATGGTGGAGACGCGCAACGCCTTCGGCAGCAGCACGGTCTCGATCGGATACGGCAGATGATAGTTCAGGCCCGGCTGCACGGTTCGCACGTGCTTGCCGAACCGCAGCACGACGCCGAGTTCTTCGGACTGGACGCGGAAAAATCCCGACAGCCCCCAGATCGCCAATGCGCCGATCAACAGCAGCGCGATGCCCATGCCGCTGAAATACCCGCCCGGCAAAATCTGCTGCAGCCGGTCCTGACCGCGGCGCAGCAGATCCTCGAGATCAGGCGGTCTCGGTCCGACCGGTTGCGGACCGGAGCCCCACGGTCCTTTCGGACCCGAGCCCCACGGGCCCCCGCCTTGATTCTTCCACGGCATCGACAATCTCCTCCGCGGGCCTGGGCCAAAACACCCGGCCTCGCAAACGCTGCAGCGCCTTATAGGGGACCGCCCCGGCCCTTACAACGCGGCTTGTTGCCCGCAGCAGCTAAGCCTGAAGCGGTATTTGTCAATGTAAACATCGACTGAGGCGGTTAACGCGGCTTTCGCCTGCGGTAGGTCACATAAGAATAGTCGGCGCTGTCGTCGTACGAGGCGGAATTCCGCGTCCGGGACGCTTCCTGCCAGTCCGCGGGATCGATGGGGGAAAGAACCGTATCGCCCTCAGGCCTGGCGTGAACCTCGGTGACCTCCAGACGGTCGGCGGACGCCATCCACTGCGCGTAGATTTCCGCGCCGCCGATCACGGCGATCTCAGTGGCTAAACGCCGCAGCGCATCTCCAACCGCTGCCGCGCAAGCGTCCGTGAACGACGTCGTAACCAGCGCCCCCGCTGCGCGGAAATTTTCATCCCGCGTGATGACGATGTTGGTCCGTCCGGGCAGCGGGCGGCGCAACGACTGGAAGGTCTTGCGGCCCATCACCACCGGTTTGCCCATGGTCATGGTCTTGAGGCGCCGCATATCGGATTTGAGCCGCCACGGAATGGCGCCGTTCGAGCCGATCACGCCGTTCTCGGCGACCGCGACGATGAGGACGATTTCAGGGCGTGGCATGTGAGACGCGAATGGGCAATCCCTGACCATCAGGCCACATGAAGATGCGTCATCAATTCCGGCGCCAGATAAACCGGAACGACGCTCTCGAAATATTGGTGACCGGTAAAGGTCGTATCAAACCGTTGTCCTATGTAAGGCTCGGTGCGAATGTATGCACCGAGCGCCCTGGCACGATCAATCTGACGGCTGTCGATTGCTGAATCGAACAGCGACAATGTGAGGCGATACGGCGCCTCAACCAGTAAATCAGTTGCGTCCTTGATCAGGCGGCGTTTTTCTTCAGCTGCAGTCGGCACCAACACCAATCTCCACCCGCCCAACTCTTCCCGGAACTCCCAATATGCAGCAAGCAGGGGACTCGTCCTTCTAATCAGATCCTGGGCCAATTCTTCCGACGCGTCGATCTTTCGATCGCCTAGCGCTTCTGTAACCATTGCAGCAGTCCTTTGTCAGCCGCTCCAACCGATTCCAGCATAATTGCTGCGGCAAAAGCACCTTCGCCTCCGCCAAGCGCATTTGAGCAAGCTGCTGGAATGTGGCTCTATCCTGACTCATCCAGCCCCCTACACCGCGACCTCGGCCTTGATGTGCGGGTGCGGGTCGTAGCCCTCGAGCGCGAAGTCCTCGTAGCGGAAGCCGAAGATGTCCTTCACGTCAGGATTGATCTTCATCGCCGGCAGGGCGCGGGTCGGCCGTGTCAGTTGCAGCCGGGCCTGCTCGAGGTGGTTCGAATAGAGATGCGCGTCGCCGAGCGAGTGAACGAAGTCGCCGGGCTTCAACCCGGTGACCTGCGCCACCATCATCGTCAGCAGCGCATAGGATGCGATGTTGAAGGGCACGCCGAGGAAGACGTCGGCGGACCGCTGGTAGAGCTGACACGAGAGCCTGCCGTTCGCGACATAGAACTGGAACAGGCAATGGCACGGCGGCAGCGCCATCCTGTCGACGTCGGCCGGATTCCACGCGCTTACGATCAGGCGGCGCGAATCCGGATTGCGTCTGATCATGTCGACCACGTTGGAAATCTGGTCGATGCTGCGTCCGTCCGGCGCGGGCCACGAGCGCCACTGCGATCCGTAAACCGGGCCGAGATCGCCATTGGCGTCGGCCCATTCGTCCCAGATCGAAACGCCGTTGTCCTTGAGATATTTGATATTGGTGTCGCCTTTGAGAAACCACAGCAGCTCGTGCACGATCGCCTTGAGCGGCAGTTTCTTGGTCGTCAGCATCGGAAAGCCGGAGGCCAGATTGAATCGCATCTGGTGCCCGAACACCGACAGCGTGCCGGTGCCGGTGCGGTCGTGCTTTTCCGCGCCGTCGCTTAAGATCCGTTCGAGCAGGTCGTGATACTGGTTCATGGTCTTGTCTATGGGGGCGTTGCAGCAGCGAACCTATCGTCCGAGCCGTCCATCCGACAGCGCCGATTCGGCGAACGAGGTCGATTATACCCGTAAAAATCGGGTTCCGGCCGGCAAACGGCAAGGGCGGAACGTGCGTGCCGCCACCGCCTCCAGGCGACTGGACCAGCTTAAATCAGTTGCTCGCCTGCTTGAGAACCGGCGTCCATTTCGCGATTTCGCTTTTCACCAGCGCAGCCAGCGCTTCCGGCGTGCGTTCCGCCGGCTTCGGAATGACGCTGCCGAGATCGAGCAATCGCTTGCGGACGGTTTCGTCGTCGAGCGCCTTGGAGGCGGCGGCGTTGAGCTTGGCGATAACGGACGCCGGCGTGCCCTTCGGCGCAAAGATCGCGTTCCAGGCCTGCGCCTGGAATGCCGGAAGGCCGGCCTCCGCCGTGGTCGGCAGATCGGGCAGCGACGGATTGCGCTCGGGCGTGGCAATCGCATAGGCCTTGATGGTGCCGCCATTGATCTGCGGCACCGCGTTGACGATCTGGTCGCACATGTAATCGACCTGTCCGCCGACCAGCGCGTTCATGGCAGGGCCCGTGCCGTTGAAAGGAACGCCGGTCGGCTTGACGTCGAGCAGCGCGTTCAGCAGTTCGCATGACACATGTGAAACCGAGCCGATGCCGGCATGCGCCGCGTTGAGCTTTTCGGTATTGGCCTTCACATAGGCAACGAACTCCTTGAAATCCTTCGGCGGAAAATCCTTGCGCGCAAGGATCAGGATCGGCGTGCCGGCGAGCAGCGATACCGGCTCGAAGTCCTTTTCCGGATGATAGGTAAGCTTGGGATATAACGGCACCGACGCAGCATGGGTGCCCATGTGTCCGGTGATCAGGGTGTATCCGTCATTCGCAGCCCGCGCGGCGCGGGACGTCGCCGTGGTGCCGGCTGCGCCGACCACGTTCTCGATGATGATGCTTTGCCCGAGCGTCTGCGCCATGTGCCCGGTGACGATGCGGGAAATCACGTCGGTCGGGCCGCCGGCTGCGAACGGCACGATCATGGTGATGGCGCGTACGGGATAATCCTGCGCCTGAACAGGAGCAACCACCGGTCCAAGGCAGGCCACCGCCGCGAAACCCCCGGTTGCAAGCAAGCGACTGAACAAATTCATCATGTTTCTCCGAGAGCACGCGTTGCGTGAATGCCGACCACAGCCGGCTTTCATCAATACAACATCGTCCCGAAGTCCATTCGACTTCGGGACGCGGCGCAACGCCGCACTTAGGTCTCGGACTCCACGAACACCTCGTCGCGCTTCTTGCGCAGCGAGGGCAGCACCGCGAGCAGCAGCAGAAAGGCGGCCACTGCCAGCAGAACAGCCGAAAGCGGACGGGTGACAAACACCGTCACGTCGCCGCGCGAGATCAGTAGCGCCCGGCGCAGGTTCTCTTCCATCAATGGTCCGAGCACCATCCCCAGCAACAGCGGGGCCGGCTCGAAATCGTGCTTGATCAGCCAGTAACCGACCAGGCCGAAGGCGCCGGCAAGGATAACGTCGACCGGAGCATTGTTCAGCGAGTAGATGCCGATCGCGCAAAAGATCACGATCGACGGAAATAGCAGCCGGTACGGCACGCGCAGCAACCGGACCCAGATGCCCACCAGCGGCAGGTTGATGACCAGCAGCATCAGATTGCCGATCCACATCGAGGCGATCATGCCCCACACCAGTTCCGGCTGCTTCTGCATCACCTGCGGACCCGGCACGATGCCATGAATGGTCATCGCGCCGACCATCAGCGCCATCACCGCGTTAGGCGGAATGCCCAGCGTCAACAGCGGGATGAACGACGTCTGCGCCGCCGCATTGTTAGCGCTCTCCGGCGCCGCGACGCCTTCGATCGCGCCGCGGCCGAAGCGCGACGGGTTCTTTGCGATCTTCTTCTCGAACGTATAGGCCGCAAACGACGCGATCACCGCGCCGCCGCCCGGCAGAATGCCAAGAATGGATCCCAGGATCGTCCCGCGGACGATCGCGGGGGCGGAATCGATCAGGTCTTTCCTGGTCGGCATCAATCCGGTGACTTTCTGCTGGACCAGTTCGCGATCCATTTCCGCGCCGGCATCAAGGTTGCGGATGATTTCGGCAAATCCGAATACGCCCATCGCGACCGTGGCGAAGCCAAGACCGTCAGCCAGTTCGGGGATATTGAAGGCCATCCGGGAGGCGCCGGTTTCGATATCCGATCCCACCATCGAAAGCAGCAACCCGAACACGATCATCGCGATCGCCTTCAGCACCGACCCCTTCGCCAGCACCACCGCGAAGATAAGGCCGAGCACCATCAGCGAGAAATATTCGGCCGGCCCGAACGCCAGCGCCAGTTTGGTCAGCGGCGCTCCCAGCACCGCGATCAAAACGGTCGCGACACAGCCTGCAAAAAAGGAGCCGATCGCGGCGATCGCCAGCGCAGGGCCCGCCCGGCCTTGCTTTGCCATCTGGAAGCCGTCCAGCGTGGTGACGACCGAGCCCGCTTCGCCGGGGATATTGACGAGGATCGACGTGGTCGAGCCGCCATATTGCGCGCCGTAGTAGATGCCGGCGAGCATGATCAGCGCGCCGACCGGCGGCAGGCCGAAGGTGATCGGCAGCAGCATGGCGACGGTTGCGATGGTGCCGATACCCGGCAGAACGCCGACCAGGGTTCCCACCAAGGCGCCGATCAGGCAAAGGAGAAGGTTGATCGGCGTCAGCGCGACACCGAAGCCGAGGGCGAGATTTGAAAAGAGATCAGCCATCGCGCCCTCAATGATTCATGAATTGCGGCTTGAGCTGCAGCGGCAGCCCCAGCACAACCGGAAACAGAAAGCTACAGAACGCCGTCAGTAGAATTCCGACGATGATGGTTTCCTTCCATCTGGTTTCCGGTGTTCCCAGCGCGGCAATCAGGAAACTGGCCATTGCTGAAACCACCAGCCCCAGTGGCCGGATCGTAAGGGCAAAGGAAAGGATCGACAGCGAGACGAACAGCGGCCCGCGCCAATGATAGGTCGCCAGATGCTGGCCTTCGACCAAAACGCCCATCAGCGCAATCGCGGCTCCAAGGCCAAGAAGCAGAACCGCGAACATGCGCGGCGCAGTCCCGGCGCCGAACGAAAACCCGTGCATGCCCTGCAAGTCGCTCGATGCCCACAAGGCAAACAGCGCGAGCGCCATCAGCGCTATCCCACCAACGAAATCCTGCGGTCCGCGGACCCAGCTCGGCATGATGGATTTGACCGGCACATGGCTCGGCGCGTCACTCATCGATCTCACTCCCCTGTCGGACTTTTCGCCCATTGTTTCTGGATGGCCGCTGATGCTGCCCCGCCCCGACATTGCCTAGCGATTTTCGTCAGACAACGCCAGCTAAACCAAGGCATCCCCCCGCGAGCAATAACCACAGCGGGTTAAGACGCGTGGCAAGCGTTAAAATTGCCGCGCTCCCGGTCAGGGCGACCGCGAGCCAGGTACGGTCCGCGGCCTGCGCCAGCACCAATGCGCTTGCGGACATCAGGCCGATCGACAGCGGAACCAGCGCTGCCTGAATGATGCCGGGCCATTTCGATTGGGTGGACCGATGCAGCAAACGGCTGACATTATAGGCCACCACTGCCGTCGGCCCGCACATTGCGAGCGTCGCCACCGCCCCGCCGGCGACCCCGGCAACCTGATAGCCGATCAGGGTGACGATCAAGATGTTCGGGCCGGGCGACAGTTGCGAAATCGCGAAGGCGTCCGCAAATTGCGCGTCCGTCATCCAATGGTGCAGATCGACCGCGATGCGGTGCATTTCAGGAATTGCCGACGCGGCGCCCCCGATCGCAAACAACGACAGCAGCCCGAAGGTCCAGGCCAGGGTCCAGATGTCGTCGAGATCACCGTTCATGACGTCCTGTTTCTCCGCATCGCATAGGTGACGGCGATGCTCAGAGGGATCGCGACGAGCAGAACCGGCGGCAGCGGCAGCCGCAGCAGGCCGATCGCCGCAAATACCGCGACCAGAAAACCGAGGGCGGCAGGATCGCGCCGCTTCAGAAGCGGCCCCATCATTCGGGCCGCGACGCCGATGACAAGGCCGACCGCGGCGCATGAGACCCCGGCGAGCGTCCGTTGCAGCGCCGGAATTTCACCGTAGCGGGCATAGATCATCGCCAAGGTGGAAACGATGATCATCGGCGGACCGACCAGACCCGTAAAGGCTGCCAGACTGCCGGGAATGCCTCTTATACGGGCACCAAAAACCACCGAAAGGTTGCAGATATTGGGACCGGGCAGGAAGTGGCACAGCGCGTAGGTTTCATTGAATTCGTCCGCCGTCATCCAGTGATATTTTTCGACGATTGCGCGCCGGGCGAACACCAGAACCCCCCCGAACCCGGAAAGCGATATTTTGGCGAAGGCCAGGAATAGGTGCAGCAGACCAGGCGGCGCGGCTGGTGTCTGGATATCGGGGGCCGGAATGGCGGCGGGAGGCGAATCCGGAGGCATACCGTGATTTAGAACGAAGGCTGCGGCGGGCCAACCGGTTTTCCCGGGTTTCAGCCCGCAGCCGCCCATTAGGCGCTAAATGCCGCAATCATCGCTCTTTTTTCCTCCGCACTTGCCCCCTATATTGGAGGTGCCGGTTCGCCGGCTATGGAAATAAATGGCCGTCGTAATAAACCATTCGGACCCGGGGGCGGTACCCGGCGCCTCCACCCAAGCCCGGCGCCTGCTTCCTGGCCGGGCTTTGGCGGGGGCGAAATAGCATCGACGAGGGCGTAAAGGGCTCGCTTTTTCTCGGTATGGTTCCGCCGTTATCGGGCTATGCAATAGTTGCAAACGACAACTATGCTCCGGTTGCTCAGGCCGCGTAAGCGGTTTGAAAAACCAAGTCTGAAGTCCTGACGGGTTAAGCTCCGTTTGGCGGGGTTCGGAGGCACCTGGCAACAGAAGCCTCCACTTTTTTCGCTCCGCTCTGACGGTTACGGACCGGCTCCCGGCAGAATTTCCATCATGAGCTGGGACGCCTGCTGACCTCGGCTCGCCGCCGGGGTAGCATGGGCGGAACGCGCGAGTCGGGCGACGACCTCCCGGCGATTTGCGTGAGGCAACAAATGCGACGGGACCGACCAATGGCGACCGATCATATCCGATATGACGTCCTGGCGCGCGACGCGTTGCTCGGCGTGTTGCGCCGCGTGTTGACCGACGCCGCCGAGCACGGTTTGCCGGGTGAGCATCATTTCTTCATCACATTTGTCTCGACCGCCGGGGGCGTAAAACTGTCGCCGCGGCTGCTGGCGCAGTATCCGGAAGAGATGACGGTGATCCTGCAGCACCAGTTCTGGGATCTGGTCGTTACGGAAGATCGCTTTGAGGTCGGGCTGTCGTTCGGCGGCATTCCCGAGCGGCTGGTTGTTCCCTTCAACTCCATCAAAAGCTTCTTCGATCCGTCGGTGCAGTTTGGCCTGCAGTTCGATGCGTCGGAATCCGCCGCGGCGCCCGCGGCCAACCTTCCGGCGGTGCCGGCCCCATCGGCCGTGACCGTTGCCCCTGCCGCCTCCGCTTCCGAAAATCAGGGCGAGCCGCCGAAGCCCGGCGAGGGCGCCGAGGTGGTGCGGCTGGATCGCTTCCGCAAGAAATAATCCACGCTTCCATGTAAGGTGACCCGTCTCGCCGTGCATGCGTGGCGGGCGCATGGACCGCTCCCATATTGAGCGCGGTCGTCGCAACGGACAGGATCATGGCTTCATCATCATCCAGAGCTTCGCGCTCCACCGACACAGGTCGGCCCACCCGCACCGAAACCGACAGCTTCGGCCCGATCGAAGTTGCCGCGGACCGCTACTGGGGCGCGCAGACCGAACGCTCACGGCAGAATTTCCGTATCGGCCACGATCGGATGCCGATGCCGATCGTCCGCGCGCTCGGCATCGTCAAGCTGGCTGCGGCGGAAACCAACCGCGAACTCGGCCTGCTCGACCAACGCCGCGCCGGCGCCATCGTCCGCGCCGCGCGCGAAGTGATCGCCGGCAAACTCGACGACCATTTCCCGCTGGTGGTTTGGCAAACCGGCTCCGGCACACAAACCAACATGAACCTCAATGAGGTGATCGCCAATCGCGCCAGTGAGATACTCGGCGGCAAACCGGGAACCAAGAAGCCGGTTCATCCCAACGACCACGTCAATATGAGCCAGTCGTCGAACGATTCGTTCCCGACGGCAATGCACATCGCCGCGGCCGAGCGAATCCTTGCCGATCTGATACCGGCGCTGGGCGAGCTTCACGCCGCCTTGCGCAAAAAAGAAAAGGCCTTCGCCGGGATCGTCAAGATCGGACGGACCCACACCCAGGATGCAACGCCCCTGACCCTCGGCCAGGAATTTTCCGGCTATGCGTCTCAGGTCGAAAGCGGCATCGCGCGGCTGCGCACGGCGGTGAAAGACCTCTATCCACTGGCGCAGGGCGGGACCGCCGTCGGCACCGGCCTCAATTCGAAACCGAGATTTGCAAAACTGTTCGCCAGACATGTGGCGGCGATCACCAAGCTCCCGTTCACCAGCGCCTCCAACAAGTTCGAAGCGCTGGCATCCAACGACGCTTTTGTTTTCGTGCACGGCGCGATCAACTCGCTGGCCGCCGGCTTGTTCAAGATCGCCAACGACATCCGGCTGCTGGGTTCGGGACCGCGCTCGGGCTTGGGCGAACTGATCCTGCCCGAAAATGAGCCGGGGTCATCGATCATGCCGGGGAAGGTCAACCCGACGCAGTGCGAGGCCATGACCATGGTCTGCTGCCAGGTGTTCGGCAATCACACCGCGATCACGGTGGGCGGCAGCCAAGGCCACTTCGAGCTGAACGTCTACAAGCCCGTACTGGCATATTGTATGATGCATTCCATACAACTTCTGGCCGATGTCGCGCGCTCGTTCACCGAGCATTGCGTGGAAGGCATTCGTGCCGATGAAAAACGCATAAGGGAGTTGATGGAGCGCTCGTTGATGCTGGTCACGGCGCTGGCGCCGAAGATCGGTTATGACAACGCTGCCAAGGTCGCAAAATCAGCCCATGCCAAGGGCACGACATTGAAGGAAGAAGCCGTGGCGCAGGGCTTTGTCACTGTTGCGGAGTTCGACCGGCTGGTGCAGCCGGACAAAATGACACACCCGGGATGACGGTCAGCACACTCAATTTTTATTGAGATAACGCGGCGCCGAAATAGTTATAAATCATATCGCCGAAAGGCTTAGACTGATCCGTCTACCATCCTTGCGTTGCATCGTGGTAGAGCACAAAAATATGCCGCTTTTGCAGCGAAATGTGATTCTTAGACCTTTCCGGCGACGAGGAAATTTCCCTGATGGCCACCGATGTGATGAGAACCAAGCGCGAGGGTTGGCGCGGGGTTGGAATCGCCGCGCGATACCAACCGTTTGATTGATGGAATGGTCATGGGGGACACCATTAATCTCAAGCACTTCAGGAAGCGGCGGGAACGTGATCGGTCGGCGAAACAGGCCGAGACCAATCGTGCACGCTTCGGCCGCACCAAATCCGAGCGCGCCCGCGATGAGCAGCGCGAGCGCCGCGCCGGCGAATTGCTGGATCAGCATCGCCTCAACGGCAAGGACGCGTCATGAAATCGCCGGTCGTGAAACGGTCCATCGTGGTCGCCGGCCACAAGACCAGCGTCAGCCTTGAAGAAGCATTCTGGAATGGAATGAAGGAAATCTCGGGCCTTCGCGACATGACGTTGTCCGAACTGGTGGGCGAAATCGACAGCAACCGCCAGCAGGGCAACCTGTCGTCCGCGATCCGCCTTTTTGTGCTCGACTATTTCCGGACCCGCGCGACGCCGCCGGCACCGGACCGGGCGCCATCATAGTCGCATGTTAGAACGCCGATCGCGGCCCGGCCTGGAGCGGCGGCGTCAGCACCAGCGGCGGGCGCGGCTTTGGCTTTGCAGCCGGACCCGGTGCTGGCCGGATTTCGATCGGCGGCGGCAACGGCGCTAGGTGCTGGCTGACCACCGGCGCGGCGGGCAGCGGCGCGGCAGGAACGCTCACCCTGGGTTTTGGCGCAGGCCGGCGCGGATCGCGCCCCGGTATCGGGATTTCGGAAACCGGCGCGTCGGGAAGGCCTGCAGGAGCCGCTTCCACCGGAGGCAGCGCGATCGCGGGTGGAATTGATGCGGGCAGCGCCGGCGGCCGTATTTCGCCCCGCTCTATTGCATCCAGGCGGCGGGTTTCGCGATCGATGGCCCTTACTGCTAGCCATGCAGACAGCGTGGCGACATCCACCGTTCGGTCGAGGGCATCGGGCGATCCGACGGCGAATACCTGAATTTCCGGGCGGCTGGCCGCCGAGCCGGCGGTGGTCGAGGAGAGTGTCGCGCGAATATCGGTTTGGTCGGCCGCCATATCGTAACCGCCGGACACGATAACGCGCGCACCCTCGGCATCGAGCGTTGTGGCGCTGACGCGCAGCCGCCCCTCCTTGATCGTGAACGGAATCTGCGCCGACGCGACCGACAATGCCCCTGCCGACAGCGCCGGTTCGACGATCTGCCGCAGTTTGACGTCATCGGTAGCCTCGCCGATGTCGCTGGCGCGGATCGCGACCTCGAAGGCCCGTGGATCGAAACCGGCGATCCGCGCGGACTGAAGCGTCAGCGATCCGCCGCCGGACAAGGCGCCGGACAGCGCGGACGCGCTACGGCCCTGGCTCGCCAGCGTCATCTGCATCGAGGCGCGCCCGGTGGGCATCGCCAACCCGCGATAGCGTAGAGCGGCACCATCGACGCCCGAAAGTTGAAGGCGCGCATTCAATGCGACGCCGTCGGGGGTCCGCTTCGCCTCGACATCCGCCGTCGCCGCGCCGCCGCCGATCGTCCCCTTAAGATTTTCGAATGTGAACGACTGGCCGTCGCTCTTGACGACACCGCCAACCGGCCGCAGTTCGCCGCCGCCGGGCAGCGTGCCGCGCAGCGCCTGAAACGCCAGACGGCCGCGCCAGCCCTGCAGCAGCCCGCGGCCGAGCGGTTCGCTCGCGTCATGGCCTGCTGCGCCGATCGCAAGACCAAATGCAGCGGCAAGGTCGAACGTGTCCAGTCCGATTCCGCCGTCGACGGATTTTTCATCGCCGAACGTCAATGCAACGCGGCCACGCATCCGCGAGCCGCCCACCGTGCTGTCCATGTCATCGAAGACCAGCTTGCTGCCGGCAAGGGTGAGGCGCGACGACAGGGTGATGTTTGGCGCGAGCGGATCGGATGGACCGCGATCGGACAGCGGTGCAAGGCTGGCGCGGCGAACCGAGAGGTTGACGGCGGCCGCAGGTTCCGCCGCCCATGGCTCGGCGGTGCCCTGCACGTCGGCGTCGAGTTCGGCGCCCGACAGTCTTGCCTTGAGTCGGATCGGCGCGCCCCACACTCCCGTCGCCGATCCTTCGAATTGCGCTCGCCCGTCTCCGGCGCCGAGCAGGCGGTCAAGCCCCAGCAGCGTGAGCAGCAAAGGTCCGCGCGCCGACGATAATTTCGCCTCGATGCCGATCTCGCCGTGCGCCAGCGCATCGAGATCGATCCCGCGCATTGCCGCGATCACCGGCGTCGCGGTGACTGTGGTGACGCCCTTGAATTCCGGCGCGTCGATGTCGAGCACGGCACGGGCTTTGGCGCGATCGGCACGGTCGGGGTTCTTGTCGAGATCGAGCGACAGCTTGAGCCGGGCCGGACCGGGCCGGACCGCCATGGCATTGAGCCGCGCCGTCAAAACAGGAGCGACGGGCGCGATCAGGGCCGTAAATCGCGCGAACGAGGCCGTGGATGCATTCAGGGTCAGCCTGCCGGTTGCATTGGCGCGATCGAAGCTGCCCGCGCCGTCCATCATCACGCCGCCGGCGTCGCCGATCTGCAGCCGGTCCAGCGAGATCGTGTTCGGTCCGTAGCTCAGTTTCGTCACGAATGGACGCAACTCCTGGCTTCCGGATACGGCTCGGCCGATGTCCAGGGACAGCTCGGCCTGCTTCGGCCATTCGGCCTGCGGTCCCGCCAGCGAGCGCGTGAAGGCGACCGCGGCATCGAGATCGAGCTGATCGGCCTTCAGCGCCGCCTCGATGCGAGCCCCCTCGCCCGCGGCAAGATTTAAAATTGCGACGCGCCCCTCCAATGCGCCGCCGTCGATCTCGGCTTTCAGCCCGTCAATCGCGACGCGATCCGACGCCGCGGCCAGATTGCCGCTCACGCGCAACGGTTTCTGACTGCGGTAGACGATTTCGCCGCGGCCCTGCAGCCAGCCGGCAAGCGTATCAGGATCGGAGGAGTCGATGCTGACCGCTCCTTTGAAACTTGCGGATGGCCCGGGCTGCGCGATCTCGCCCCGCAGATGCACCCGCGTGGAGCCGGGCGCGCCAAACTCCAGCCTGTCGATGGTCCAGGACCTGGGGTCGCCCCGCAAATCGGCGGCAATATTCTGGATCGGACGGCCACCAAGCATGATCTGCTCGGCGCTGAGCTCGATCTGCGTCGCCAGCGATGCCGGCGGAATCGCCGTGACAAGATAGCGCAAGCCAGGCAGCAACCGCGTCGGCTCCGCCGCGCCGCTATCCCTGGCGAGCAATTTATCCGCATCAAGCCGCCGCGCCGACAGCAGGGCATGCAGCAGCGGCGCTGCTCCGAAGCGGACATCCGCGGAGCCCGAAAGTTTCAACGGATTTTCCTCGGCGCCGTAACTCGCCTCGATCTGCTCGAGCCGTGCGGCCGAGGGATCGGCCTTGAGCTTCGCGGACAGCCGCCATGGCATCTGCGTCGCATCGCCGGTCGCGGGCTTCGGCCCGGCCGGACCGGCCAGATTGACCGCGCCGTCGAAACGCGGTGAGCGGGCGTCAAAGGTGAGTACGCCATCGAGGTCGACCGAGCGGGCGCGCGCACCGGCATCGACCGTGAGATGCACGCGGGTGCCGCTGCCGCCGGGACTTTGGCCGGACGACACGCGGAACGGATAGCGAATCCCTGCCAGCATGAAATTGCCGTCGCCGCGGATCGACCCCGCCAGCGATCGCACGTCGCCGCTGAATGCGATGTCGTCCAGTTCGAGCGTGCCGCGGCTGGCGGCGTCGTGCAGCACAATACGGCCGGTCAGGTTCAGCCGGTCGATCGCCAGCGAACCAAGATTGAACGTTCCGGTCGATGCCGGCCCGTCGATGCGGCCCTGCCCGTCGAGACCGAGATCGAGCGCCATGCCGTTGACCGTCAATTCGGTGGCACGCCATTCGCCGCGCATCAGCGAACCGAGACTGAACTCCACGTCGAGCGTGTCGGCGCCCACCTTGCCGCGATCGCCGGCGCCGCCGACCACGACGGAGCGTAACCGCAGCGACGGGGTCGGCAGCAACCGCGCATCAAGCGCACCACCAACCCGCACCGGCGCTCCGACCACGCGCGTGGCCTCCGCCTCGAATTGCGGCCGGAACCGGTTCCAGTCGATGAAATACGGCCCGACCAATGCGGCAATCAGCGCAATGATAAAGGCAATCGCCAATCCGAGCAGCGTCGTCTGCACGGCGTCTCCCTTGAAGCTACGTCCGGCGTCTTGAACCGCACCCATAGCTGCGTCGGCGGAAACCCGCAGCCGCGCGGAATCAACGTCGAAGCAGCGACATATATAGAGACAACTGTGGCGAAGTCACAGCAGCGCCGCGAAACCGCCCCTTCACCCTACACGTGTCCGCGCATCCCGCGTTCGGATGGCGCATCCCGCGCTGACAGGGCCGCACAATCACCAGCTGGCGGGTAAGGTTTTCAGGCCGCGCAGCACAAAGGTCGGCCGCCACTCCGGGTTTTCGGCGTCGTCGAGCCTGAGATCCGGAAGACGCCGCAGCAGGGTCGCAATGGCGATTTCGGCTTCGATACGGGCAAGCTGGGCGCCGAGGCAAAAATGGATGCCGCCGCCGAACGACAGCGGCCGCACATTCGGCCGCTGGATGTCGAGACGATCCGGCCGATCAGGGTAGACCGCCGGGTCGCGGTTGGCGGAGCCGAGCAGGCAGAGCACGCTCTCACCCTTCGGGATTTTCTTGCCGCCGAGATCGTCGATGTCTTCCAGCGCCACCCGCCCCGTCATCTGGACCGACGAATCATAGCGCAGGAACTCCTCGACGGCATTGCCGATGAGGGCCGGATCGGCGTTGAGCAGCGCGAGCTGATCGGGATTGCGATGCAGCGCCAGAAGTCCGTTTCCGATCAGATTGACCGTGGTCTCGTGCCCCGCGCCGAACAGCAGGATGATGTTGCCGGTCAGCTCCTCGTTGGACAGCTTGCTGCCATCCTCTTCGGCCTGCACCAATTGCGTCGTCAGGTCGTCTCCGGGGCTGCGCCGCCGCAGTTCGAACAACTGCTGGAAATACGCCTGGGCCATCAGGTTGCCGGTATTGCCTTCGTCGATTTCGGCGCGCGACAGCGGCACCGGATCGAGCAGCCGCCCGCCGTTGCGCGCGCCGGTGTAGAACACCTCGCGATGCTCTTCCGGTATCCCCAGCATATCGCAGATGATCGTCACCGGCAGGCGGAACGCAAAATCCTCGATCAAATCCATATGCCCTTGATCGACAATCCGGTCGAGGGTTTGGTCGACGACCTGCTGGATGCGGGGACGCATGTCCTCGACCCTGCGGGCCGTAAAGGCTTTCACCACGAGGCCGCGCAACCGCGTGTGATCCGGCGGGTCCTGCTGCAGCATCCAGTGCCGCATGTTGCGAAATACCGGCTCCTCCATGATCTGCGGCCCATAACGGCGCGACGACCGCTCGACGAAATCCTTGCCGAAACGCTTGTCGCGCAAAACCAGACTCACCTCCGCATGCCGGCTCGCGACATAGGCTCCGAAGGGCGTGAGGTGCATCGGATCGGTCGTCCGCAACCGCTCATAGGACGGATAGGGGTTGCGGATGTAGTCCGGCGACAGCGGATTGAACAGCGGCTCGGTGGTCGCGGTCTGAGCAAGCTCGTTCATATCGGCCTCGCAGCACAGGGGTGATGCTTCATCATGCCGATTTAGCTCACAACGGGCAACCATCGGCAAGGCAATCGCCGATCGCATCGAACGTTTCCGCAGCCGGCGCTGTCAAGCATTACGAGCGTTTTGGCCACCGGCCATGACGGCGTGGGAGCGATGCAGCTGACCCGCGACGGCCCTCACTTTGCGCGGGGCGGCCAGCCAGATGGTGGCGGCGGACAGTCCGCTCACCGCGATGCCGATCGCGAAGGCGATCGTGTAGTCGCCGTAGATGTCGTGCAGGACGCCGGTCACCCAGGGACCGGCGGCGCCACCCGCCAGCGCCGACAACATCAGGGTACCGAAGATCGTTCCGTAATGCTCGCCCTCGAATATCTCCAGCACGACCGCGCCCATGATCGACGTCACGCCATAGCCGAGCGCGCCCTGCGCCGCGACCATCACGTACAGCAGCGTGAAGGTGGGAACGCGCGCAAGCGCGATCAGCGCCGCGAAGCAAATCGCGAATCCAAGACAGCTCGCGGTCCATATCCATTCGCGGCCGACCCGGTCGGAAAGATGGCCGAGCAGGATTTGGCCGGGAATGCCGAGCAGGCTGACCATGCCCAGCGCCCACGCCGCCGTCCCCGGATTAAATCCGATGTCGAGCAGGTATTTGGTCTGATGAACCTGCACCGCATACCAGCCATACAGGCCGCAGAAATAGCCGAGCGCCAGCCACCAGAACCGCCGGGTCCGGATCGCCCGCCGCAGGGTCCAGTCGACCTCGGTCCACGCCGGATCGACGACGTTGGAAACCGGCCGCGCCGACGCACTGCTCGACGCGTCCCCGTCCGGCTCCAGTCCTAGCTCCTCCGGCCGCTTGCGCAGCAACAGATTGATCGGCGCCAGCGCGACCAGAACCACGATGCCCATGGCCGAACAGGCTGTGCGCCATCCGGTCTGTTCGATCACGCTCTGCACCCAGGGCAGCATGATGATGGAGCCGATGCCGACGCCCGCGAATGCAATGCCCATGGCCAAGCCGCGCCGGCGCACGAACCAGTTGGGCAGGAATAGCGATTGACCGGAATAGCCGAGGCAGACGCTTCCGCCACCGACCAGCACGCCAATCGTAAGATAGAGATGCCATGGTTGCGTCGTCAGCGGCGCCAGCAGCAAGCCGCTCGCCATCAGCACGACACCGAGTTCCATGACCGCGCGCGGACCATGCCGATCCATCATCCGGCCGATCAGCGGGCTCAGCGCGCCCGAAACCAGAAAGCCAAACGAAAAGGCTCCCGCGGTGACCCCGCGCTCCCAGCCGAACTCCTCGATGATCGGAGGAAACAGCAGCGAAAAGGAGGTACGGGCCGTCACCCCGATCGCCATGGTGACGAACGCCACCGCAACAATGATCCAGCCGTAAAAAAAGGGAAGCCGCATAAAGAGCCTGTTTATTATAGGGCGCGTTATTATGTTATTATAGAGTGCGTTTCAGGACGGAGGCATCCTGCTGTCTGGCGCCTTTGACTGACTGCAGCGTCGCAATCAATGACCGCGCATGACAGTCAATACAATCTCAAACTGTTAATCCACCGATAATGTCGGCGTGAACCCACTGCAATTTTCGGTGATTACGCTCTGGCCGACGCTTTACAACTTCCGCGCGAGTAGCGGCCAGATCGGCTTCAGCTCATGCCTCCGGTTGCAGGCAATATCTTTCCCGGATTGAGGATATTATATGGATCAAGCGCGTGCTTGAGCGCACGCATCGCGTCGATGGCTTCCGGGCCGAGCTCGGCCTTGAGATATTTTTGCTTGCCCTGCCCGATTCCGTGCTCGCCGGTACACGTTCCGCCCATCGCCTGCGCACGCTCGACAAGGCGATGCATGAAATCCTCGCCGCGCGCCATCTCGTCGGGATCGTCGACATCGCACAACAGCGAGCAATGGAAATTGCCGTCGCCGACATGGCCCACGATCGGCGACATCAGATTGAGGCGCCGAAGGTCCTCTTCGGTTTCGGCGACACAATCGGCAAGACGCGAAATCGGCACGCAAACATCCGTGGCCACGACCCCGGAGCCGGGGCGCAGGCTCTTCACCGCCCAGTAGGCGTCATGCCTCGCCTGCCACAGCCGGGTGCGATCTTCGGGCTTCGTGGTCCAGCTGAAATCTCCGCCGCCGCACTCCCTTGCGATTTCGCTGAAGTTTTTCGACTGCTCGGCGACGTCGTTCTCGCTGCCATGAAATTCCAGCAGCAGCAGCGGCGTTTCCGGCAGCGACAGTTTGGAATAGGCATTGCAAGCGCGCACCTGGGCGGCGTTCAACAGTTCGAGGCGGGCAACCGGAATTCCGGTCTGAATCGCCAGAATGGTGGCCTGACAGGCGCCCTGCACGCTCTCGAACGAACATGCCGCCGCGGCGATGGTGTCGGGAATGCCGCGCAGCTTGATGGTGAGTTCGCAGATGATGCCAAGCGTGCCTTCGGCGCCGACAAACAGATGCGTCAGGTCATAACCGGCGGACGATTTCTTGGCGCGGGTGCCGGTGGTGATGATCTCGCCGTCGGCGCGCACCACCTTCAGCGCCAGAACATTGTCCCGCATCGTGCCGTATCGCACCGCGTTGGTGCCGGATGCGCGGGTCGATGCCATGCCGCCGATCGAGGCGTCGGCGCCGGGATCGATCGGGAAGAACAATCCCCGGTCGCGCAGATGCTCGTTCAGCGCCTTGCGGGTCACGCCGGGCTGGATCACGCAATCCAGATCCTCGGCATGGACTTCAAGTACGCTGTTCATGTCGCGCAGGTCGATGCAGACGCCCCCGGCGGGTGCATTGACCTGACCTTCCAGCGAGGTGCCGGTGCCGAAGGCGATCACGGGTACGCGATGGCGTGCGCAAATCCGCACCACGTCCTGAATGTCCGATGTTTCCTGCGCCATCACCACCGCGTCCGGCGGCTGCGACGCCAGCCACGTGGTGGTATGGGCATGCTGGTCGCGCACCGCCTGCGACGTCACCAGCCGGTTGCCGAACCGCGCGGCCAGCGCCTCGATGGTGCTCTGCAGCGCCTGCGGCTCCGGCCGCTTCAAATCATGGGCAATCGACGGATCCACCTGGATTCCTCCCCGCGCGCGACCGTGGCAAAGGATGTATAACGGGTCAAGGGATGAAGATCGCTCCAACGGGGGTAGCCGATGACGACTCTTGCCGCCGACGATGACCTGGTGCACCGGCCAGGGCCGTTTGTGTCGTCCGTCATGCAGATCGAACCCCAGTGGATCGATTATAACGGCCATCTCAACATGGCCTATTACAACGTGATGTTCGACCGCGCCATCGACGAGCTATGGCTAAGGCTCGGGATCGGCCCCGGCTATATGAAGGCGCGCAACGGCTCGACCTTTACCGCCGAATGCCACGTCCGCTATCTCAGGGAAATTCATTTTGGCGACCCGGCGCAGGTTTCGATCCTGCTGCTCGCCGCCGATGAAAAGCGGCTGCATACGTTTGAGGAATTGCGCCACGCCACCGAGGGCTGGCTGTCCGCCACGTCGGAAAACATGACCATTCATATCGACATGGAAACGCGGAAAACGGCGCCGTTTCCGCCGGATATCCGCGCTCGCATCGATGCGGTGGCGGATGCCCACCGCGCCGTCGCTCGTCCCGCCGGCATCGGCCGCAAGGTTGCGATGCCTTCGAAATAGCCAAGCGGCGCATGGCCGAAACGACGGCGAGGTCAGACGCTGGCGCGGCCGCGCGCGACACCGACCACGGCTGAAATCAGGAACAACACCACCGCGACGACGAAAATCGCCTTGGTGATTTCGATGGATGCGCCGGCAATGCCGCAGAAGCCCAAACCGCCTGCGACCAGCGCAACGATGAGAAGTGCGACAACCCAGCCGAACATGACACGATCCTCTGGTCCGCTTCCGCCTGACAAGCGCGATGGAACAAGCGCGCCGGAGCCAATCGGTAATTGGAACAAAAGTTCCGCACAGTAACCCGGCCGGACGGAAGCGATCGAAATGGCGGAGGATGGGCGAAATCGGAGTGGCCACGGCTGGCCCGGCGCGGTCGCTGCGCGGGATAACTCCTGTCAGACGGCCTTGCGAACCCCCATATGCCCGTTAATCCTGCTATGAAGGCTCCTCTTCACCGCCCCGCGGTGCCATCGTGGGCGGACGACGATTCGCATGACCGAACTGAACAGATTGACCCGACCCGGCGTCCCCGATCACCAGCCCGCGGCTGGCGGCATTGCCGCGCGTGCGCGCGCCGCGGCCGCGCCGCAATATCTCGCAGGGCTTAATCCCGAACAGCGCGAGGCGGTGGAGACCCTGGACGGGCCGGTGCTGGTGCTGGCCGGCGCAGGCACCGGCAAGACCCGGGTGCTGACCTGCCGCATCGCGCACATTCTAAGCCAGGGCCGCGCGCGTCCCGGCGAAATCCTCTCCGTCACCTTTACCAACAAGGCCGCGCGCGAAATGAAGCTGCGGCTCGGCCAGATGCTCGGCCAGGCGGTGGAAGGCATGCCGTGGCTCGGCACGTTTCATTCCATCGGCGGCCGCATCCTGCGCACCCACGCCGAACTCGTGCAGTTGAAGTCCAATTTCACCGTGCTCGACGTGGACGACCAGATCCGCCTGCTGAAACAGTTGCTGCAGGCCGAGAACATCGACGACAAGCGCTGGCCGGCGCGGATGCTGGCCGGGCTGATCGACGGCTGGAAAAATCGCGGGCTGACGCCGTCGCAGGTGCCGCCGGGCGAAGCCGCGGTGTTCGGCAACGGCAAGGGCGGCAAGCTCTATACGGCCTATCAGGAACGGCTGAAGATTCTTAACGCGGCGGACTTCGGCGATCTGCTGCTGGAGAACATCCGGCTGTTCCGTGAGCATCCCGACGTGCTGCGGCAATATCAGAGCCGGTTCAAATTCATTCTGGTCGACGAATACCAGGACACCAACGTCGCGCAATATCTCTGGCTGCGATTGCTGGCGCAGGCGCCGTCTCGCGTCATTCCGGAAGCCGCGCAGCGGCTGTCCGGAAACCATAACCACCGTGCTGATGAAAAAAGCGAGACGGTGGCTATGGATTCCGGGCTCGCGCCAGGCGGCGCGCCCCGGAATGACGAAAACGCGATAGCACCACAACCCCACGCCAAGAACATCTGCTGCGTCGGCGATGACGACCAGTCGATCTACGGCTGGCGTGGCGCGGAAGTGGACAACATCCTGCGCTTCGAGCACGATTTTCCCGGCGCCAAGGTGATCCGGCTGGAGCGCAACTACCGCTCCACCGGACATATCCTCGCCGCCGCCTCGCATCTGATCGCGCATAACGAAGGCCGGCTCGGCAAAACCCTGCGCACCGAGGACGTCGACGGCGAAAAGGTCACCGTCACCGGCTCGTGGGACTCGGAAGAAGAGGCGCGCGCCATCGGTGAAGAAATCGAGCAGTTGCAGCGCGCCGGCCACAAGCTCAACGACGTCGCGATCCTGGTGCGCGCCTCGTTCCAGATGCGCGAGTTCGAGGATCGGTTCGTCACCCTCGGCCTGCCCTATCGCGTGATCGGCGGCCCGCGTTTCTATGAACGCGCCGAAATCCGCGACGCGCTCGCGTATTTGCGCGTGATCAATTCGCCGGCCGACGATCTCGCCTTCGAGCGCATCGTCAATGTCCCGAAGCGCGGGCTCGGCGACGCCACCGTGCAGATGCTGCATGACCACGCCCGCAAGCGCCGCATGCCGCTGTCGGAGGCGGCCCGCGCGGTGGTGGAAACCGACGAATTGAAGCCGAAGGCACGCAGCTCGCTGCGCGCGCTGCTCGACAGCTTCGGGCGATGGCGGGTGCAGAGCGCGGTGGTGCGGCACGCCGAATTGGCAGAGATCGTGCTCGAC